>JAPKDN010000260.1 GCA_028822575.1 Alphaproteobacteria bacterium
GTCCTCAGATATCTACGAGATAGACCGCGACCGCGTGACATGTTCGGGTGGCACGGCGGCGCTAGACATGATGTTGCACCTGATCGGCCGGCAACATGGACAAACCATCGCCAATGACGTCTCCGAACAGTTCATCCATGACCGAATTCGTGAGCCGCATGACCACCAGCGAATGGAATTGCGTGCCCGTCTTGGGGTAAGTCATCCGAAACTGATCGCCGTGATCAGCGACATGGAAGGCAATCTGGAAGAACCCTTGAGCCAGACTGAACTGGCACGCCAAGCTACGCTTTCCACCCGACAGTTGGAACGGTTGTTTCGTAAATATCTTGGCGCGACGCCGACACGGTATTATCTGAACTTACGCCTTCAGCGCGCCCGACAATTGCTTTTGCAAACCACGATGTCGATCCTTTCCGTTGCACTGGCCTGTGGCTTCGTTTCAGCGAGCCATTTCTCAAAATGCTACCGGGAATGTTTCGGCAAGACACCACGAGCGGAACGCCACGGCACGCCTAGTGCCGTTACCGATGGCGCGCCGGGGTAATCGCCTCCCGACCATCGCGTAATTTTTTTACCTCAGGGAATCTCTGAGATCGAGGCCAGCTGGCTTTCGGGCGACGCGGTCTGTCCACCTGCCTTGACCACGGCCTGTTCCAGGTCACGTGCTGGACAAAGTCCCAACAACACAGGGTGACGGGCGCTTATGTGCTGGGAGTTCCAGTGAGTGCGTTCGCGGACTTTGCCAATCGTGTCCTTTGTGGTGCCGAGAAGCTTCGCGACCTGGGAATCCTTCAGCTCCGGGTGATGCTTAAGCAACCAGGCGATGGCGTCGGGTTTGTCACCGCGCTTGGAAATCGGCACGTATTTTGGACCCTTGTTCTTGGTTGTCGGCTTGGGAAGGTTGCTCTTCAGCATATCCAAGCGAAGGCTGGGGTCCTTGGAGCAGCGTTCAATCTCGTCGCGAGAGACCTGCCCATTGGCGACAGGGTCAAAACCTTGCATGCCGGTGCTTACCTCGCCGTCGGCGATAGCCTGGACTTCAAGCGCGTGTAATTGGCAGAAACCGGCGATCTGCTCGAAACTGAGCGAGGTATTATCGATCAACCAGACGGCGGTCGCCTTGGGCATCAGCGGTTGGGTCATCATATCTCCTTTTCCGCCTTCAAGCGGCCTTCTTGTTGGCGGACCATCACGGGATCATGTTGATGGGAAATTTTTCGGTACAGGGAGGTTATATAAGGAAATCGTCGCGCTTGTTCAAACACCAAACGGCGAGGCGGGCGAGACGTGTGAAACAGGTATCGGCGGCGCCGGAGAATTAGCCATGGATATAGAGGACCTTGAACCTAAGAACAAACTCACTAAGCTCAAGGAGCTCAGCGGCTGGAACATTGAGGACCTAGCGGAATATATCGAACGCTTGGAAGGCGAGATCACGCGGGCCAGGGCGATGATCGAGTCAAAACGGAATATAAATTCTGTTGCTGATGCATTGTTCAAGCGATGAACCGGCCACCGAGGAGCGCGACTGGGCGACCTGGACTAACGGTTCGCTGACTTATTTGGAATGAGGCAGATTATGCAGAAGTCGATCTATTTCGAGGACCTTTGCGTTGGTGATGTTTTCGATAGTGCCTCGAAGACCGTAACCGAAAGTGGGATCATTGATCTTGCTTGGTAATATGACCTAAAACCGCCTCATATCAGCAAGCCTGACGCCAAGGCATCGATGTTTGGTGGGCTTATATCCGGCGGCTTCATGACCATCGCCACAACGTTCAGATTGTTCTATCAATCCAATGCCTTCAAGCAGATCGGCGTGGGAGCGCATGGAATTGACAATAGCCGCTGGATTAAACCGGTCAGACCCGGCGATACAATTCGCGCCACAATGGAAAGTCCTTGGATCGTTCGATGCCAAGCCGCGACATAATAGCGCGGATGAAACGCTTGATGAGGCCATGTCTTGAACGCTGACGACAATTATAGAGCTTGGGACGCGCGATTGAACCGGCGTAGACTTTGATCAGGCGTTTGTATTTATCGAATACAATGAAGGCTCTGCCGCGTTCAAATTGAGGAATTCGTATGTCGATGACTACTTGCAATATGGGGCAATTTTCCAAAGGAGTCCGTGGGCTTAAATAGCCTCCGCCATGAACGAATTAGCCCCCAAAAAGGAAACAGCCATCGAAACGCCAGCCCTGGACGAGGTGGTTCCGACCCGCCGTGGCAAAAAACTGTTTGCCATCGCCCGTGGTGTGCTTCTCCTGACGCTAATGGTCGCGATGGCGGCTTGGGCGATACAGTGGGCGCGCACATCGGTTCTGTTCGTTCACGAGACCGACGCGCGAATCATGGCGGATCTTATATCGATAAGCAGCGAGGTTGATGGGCGCTTAAAAGAGCTTTTGGTCACTGAGGGTGATCGGATCACCTTAGGCCAGACTGTGGCCGTGTTGGACGCGCGATCGGTCTCTATGACGCTTACCGAGACGAAGGCTGAGCGGGCGACGGCGGCGGCGGAATTGATCCGGGTCGAGGCCGAGACCCGGATGATAGCCCAACAAACGGAATCGCGAATACAAAGCGAACGGTCCAAGCTCGCGGTAAGCGAGGCGAACCAAAGCGTTTACGCCCACGAATTTGGTTTCGCCAAGAATGATTTCCACCGTATCGAGAAGCTCGCGAAGTCTGGAGCCGTGTCGAAATCAAGGCTCGACCGTGCCCGGACTGATTTTCTCAAGGCGCGCCAGGAACTGCAGAAGGCCGAAGCGGAGATCACAACCGCTCGAGCGCTCCTTGATGAAGCGTCGGTGGACCGCGCGAGGCTGATGGTCAAGAAAGCGGAGACCGCGGAACTGGAAGCGCATCTCGCCGAGATCGAAGCAAGGATCGCCCGGCAGAAAGTAGATATCGCGGACCGGACGATCGTCAGTCCGATCGATGGCGTGGTCGGTCAGACCTTCGTTCAACCCGGTGAGTATCTGTCCTCCGGCCAACGGGTCCTGGTTGTGCATGACCCGAGCCGGATTTGGGTAGAGTCAAATATCCGTGAAACCGAGGTTGGCCGGCTTTCGGTGGAGTTGCCGGTCCGCGTCGAGGTCGACGCCTATCCTGACACGGAATTCAATGGGCGTGTCAGCCGTATCGGTGATGCCGCGACCAGTCAGTTTGCGCTGCTTCCGCGTTTGAACGATTCCGGAACCTTCACCAAAATTACTCAACGAATCGAGGTCCGGATCGAACTGGAGGCGCATGAGAAGGTGCTGAAGCCCGGAATGATGGTGGAAATCTACGTGGATGACGGTGCTGCTGGCAGGTTTTGGTCATGGCTTCGTTAGCCAGCACCGCGCCGAAGCAACGGCCTGTGAACAAATTCGGTGTCACGATCACCGCGATGCTGGCGATGATCTCCATGATCATGTCGTCAACCATGGTGAACGTTGCGATCCCTGATATCATGGGCGCTTTTGGGATCGGGCAGGATCAGGCGCATTGGATATCGACGGGTTTCTTGTCGGCGATGACAGCGGGGATGCTTCTGAACGCGTGGCTGGTGACGAATTTTGGCCCTCGCAATGTGTTCATCGGCGCTCTGGCCTTGTTTTCTGTGACAGCTTTCGCCGGACAATACGCCCCAACCTTTGGCGGTATCGTCGCCGCTCGGTTTGTCCAAGGCCTGTGTGCTGGCCTCATTCAACCGCTAGCGATGAGCACCGTGTTCCTAGCCTACCCGCCGAACGAGCGGGGAACGGCCATGGGATGGTTTGGCATGGGCATCGTGTTCGGCCCGACGATCGGACCGGTGTTGGGTGGCCTGATCATCGACGCCGTGCACTGGCGATTTGTATTCGCCGCGCCGGTGCCGATCATGTTCATCGCCGCTGGGTTGGCCTCTATCTATATGCCTGGTCGTGACGAGACAACGACGCGTGCTTCGTTCAATGTAATCAGTTTTCTGATGATCACGGCGGCGATCATGATGTTCCTGAATGGGATCAGCATCGGCCAGCGTGAAGGGTGGGGCAGCACCTCCGTTTTTGTCCTCCTTTTCGGATCTGCCTGCGCCCTGATAACCTTTCTCGCGCGCGAGATGAGCAGCACCGCCCCCTTGCTTCAGTTGAAGTTGTTCAAGTCCCGAACCTATGTCGCGTCGGCGGTGATTGGTTTTGTGTTTGGCGCTGGAATGTTCGGCTCCCTCTATATCGTCCCGGTAATGGTCCAGACAGTCCAAGGCTTCACGGCACTAAAAGCCGGGCTGATGCTTTTGCCGGGCGGTTTGGTCTCGATGTTGGTGTTTCCCATAGCTGGTCGTCTGTCGACTCTTGTTCCGCCGGTCTATACGATCGCGTTCGGACTCACCGCTTTTGGCGTCTCCTGTTTCATGTTGGCTGGGGCCGGAATATCGACAGCGTTTTGGACCATGGCGATCATGGTTGCGTTTGGTCGGATTGGTCTGGGGTTGGTCGTCCCGTCCTTGAATTTGTGCGCGATGAGCGCCGCGCCGCGCGAACTGGTTCCCTATGCAGCGGGTACTTTGAACTTCATTCGATTAACCGGCGCCTCGATCGGTGTTAGTACACTTGCGCTTATCATCGATAGTCGAATCGTCGGCCACGGCCACACTCTGCGCGCGACCCAAACCGCTGAAAACCCGGTGACCCGGGAAATGCTGACGGCGTTGGCTCGGCGGCTTGAAATTGCGGGGCTGTCGGAGATCGAACGGGCTGGCGCGGCTATGGTTTATCTCAAAAACGCGTTACTTCTCAAATCCCATGAGCTTGCGTTTCAAGATGGGCATCTTGCCTTGGGTGCGCTATTCGTGGTGGGCGTTGCTACGACAATGTTGATGTTACGGCGTTAGAGCCGTTTGTCATGGCGCGTCTGGGTGGTGGGGACCATTAGAAAAGCCATTTCGATCAGCGGTTTTTTGTAATCAGCGGATAAAATAAGGATAATAAATACCACCGAAAATTGAATTTCTTGAATTTTCAGAAACTCACTGGACGCTTATTGACCCAAAAGTACGACTTGGAATAAATCGAACTTCATTAAATTTGAGGCAAATCACCGCCTTTACCATTGTGGCGTGAACCACACTATATTTGGGGTGCTTCCTGAAGTAGACCGCAATCGAGAGCGTATTAGTTTGTTTCTGTTTGTGGGGGTCGGGAGGCTGACGAAACTAGGTGTTCGTGGGGCATATGTTACGATGAGTTCCGATCACCGCATTGATTTTATTCGGCCTTTCCAGG
>JAPKDN010000261.1 GCA_028822575.1 Alphaproteobacteria bacterium
GCGATAACTAGGCCTAAACTTTGTGGAGATGTCCATTGTACGACCGACGCTTTCCAAGATTCATGATCCTAAGCGCGTTGTGTGCGGTATCGCCTTTGCTCTCGGCCGAGGCTGGACAGGCGCGCAATGACTTCGCTCCGCATCGGGCGCTGTATTCCATGTCGCTCGGCGAGACGAAATCGGATTCCGGTATCACCGACGTAGAAGGACGGATGGCTTTTGAGTGGGGGGAGGATTGTGAGGGTTGGGTCGTCGAACAGCGCTATGCGATTCGATATTTTGGCGCGTTGAGCACGGTTCGGGAGGTTGATACGGGTTTCACAACTTGGGAAAGTAAGGACGGCAAGCGATATCGGTTTTTCGTGAGCAACAAGCCTGGATCTAGGGCTCTGGACAAGATCGATGGGTTCGCCTCACACCCTGGCGCCAATGGAACAGGAATGGCGCGGTTTATGGTCCCGGAAGAGACCGATTTCGTACTCTCCGAGGCGACTTTGTTTCCGTCCGCCCATACTTTCGCGATGATCGAGGCGGCGCTGGCCGGCGGAAAATTCTTCGCGGCCCCGATGTTTGATGGCAGTGAGGTGGAGGGGCCAACCTTGGTCAGCGCGGTTATGGGGGGCGAGCGAACAGATGTGGAAGCCACCAATCCGTTGCTAAAGGGACGGCATTGGCCTGTTCGGATGGCGTTCTTCGCGGCTGATAGCAACGGTAGTGAGCCGACTTACGAGATGTCGGCGACCATGCACGCGAACGGCGTGGCTAGCGCGCTGGTCCTCGATTACGATGACTTTACGGTGAAGGTTGAACTCAAATCACTAGAGGCGCTCCCGAAGCCCGCTTGCTGAAGTGGATTACCGCGGCCAGCGAAAGGTTGGGCACAGGATCAAAACTGGGCAATCTTGGTGTTCCTATGATTTCGGATAGATTAATCGCCCGTCTCTTCGTCCGTTTCAAGGTGATTGGCGGGGCTTTGCGGGCGGATTTTTCGACCAAAACTATGCCCTTTCTCAATCGCGTCTCGACCTAATTTCTCGCGCACCTTGTCCATTGCTAGCTCCGCCTTTTTACGGCGCTCGGCATCCGGGTCCGCGAGATCTGGTGGATCGGCGTGCTGATCGTCGTTTAACTCGGACATCCCGACCCCAAGCAGGCGAAATCGGCGGCCATCGAGTTCGCGTTGGAGGAGGGGAAGCGTGGTTCGGTAAATCGTATCTGCGAGCTGCGTGGGCGCTCCAAGGCTGATGCGGCGGGTAAGGGATTTAAAATCGGCGGTCTTCAATTTCACGGTCACGACCCGCCCCGAGATATGCTTGCGCTTCAGGTTCGTGGAAAGAGACTCGCTCAACTTCCAGAGCACAGGGCGCAACTGCTCGACGGTGGTCAGGTCATTGTTGAAGGTCGTTTCGTTTGATACGCTTTTGGCGACCGAGGTTGGCTCGACGCGTCGATCGTCGACACCGCGCGAGAAGCGGGCCATCCTGCCACCGATCGACCCGTAACGACGGATAAGATCCCGCTCGTCCATTCCCTGGAGATCGCCAACGGTTCGAAGGCCGTCGTTTAACAATTTCCGGTGCAGGCTTTTACCGACGCCCCAAATCACGGTCGCCGATAGCGGCGCCATGAACGTCATGGCTTCCGCCCGCCCGATCACGCTGAAGCCGCGTGGCTTGTCGAGGTCCGAGGAAACTTTTGCGAGAAACTTATTATAACTCAGGCCGATGGAGGCGGTGATGCCGATCTCGGACTGAATACGCAGGATGAGGCGGGCCAGCGTCTCGGCCGGTGGGGATTTATGCAGCCGTTGAGTGCCGGTGAGGTCGAGAAACGCCTCGTCGATCGACAGTGGTTCCACCAATGGGGTCGCCTCGCGCATGAGCGCACGGATTTCGAGACCTACAGTGGAATATTTTTTCATATTGGGCCGGATCACCACCGCGTCCGGACAAGCCGCCAGAGCCTTGAACATCGGCATGGCCGAGCGGATACCATGGATCCGTGCAATATAACAAGCCGCTGATACGACACCGCGTCGCCCGCCGCCAACGATTACCGGCTTGTCCGCAATACTGGGGTCGTCGCGTTTCTCGACGCTGGCGTAAAACGCATCACAATCAATATGCGCGATCGACAGAGTCCGCAGTTCTGCGTGGTGTATCAACCGGGGAGACCCGCATCTTGGGCAGGCATCGGGCATACCGTTGTATAGCCAAGTCAGACAATCCCGGCACAGCGGTTGCGGCTGGGTGGTGCTGGCGAGTGGCATTGTGGTGGGGTTCTCTAGCGACATCAGGAGTTAGTGCCACTTGGCGCATGGCCATGCCAAAGCCAGGCGGCGCCTCGTACACCGCTGGAATCGCCGTATACGGGCGCCAGGAGCTTGGTCGCCACGGCATCAGAGAATACATAGGGACCCCAAAGAGACGGAACGGTTTGGTACCATCGCGCAATTTTTGAAACCCCGCCACCCAGCACGATCACAGTGGGGTCCAGGATATTTATGACATGGGACAAAGCGCGAGCCAGGCGATCCTCATAGCAGGCAACCGTTTTCTCGGCGGCTGCGTCGCCGGCTTCCGCGCGCGACGCGATTTCCTGGGCGGACGAGGTTTGGCCGAACCGTCGGAGATGACTTTTTTCAAACGCCGGCCCCGACAGAAAGGTTTCAATACAACCCAACCGTCCACAATAGCAAGCGTCGCCGGGTCGTTCCTCGTCACGTGGCCAGGGCAAAGGATTGTGGCCCCACTCTCCAGCGATGGCATTGGCGCCCATCAGGGGTTTACCACCAACCGCGATGCCCGCGCCGACGCCGGTGCCCAGAATAACCCCAAAAACCACATCCGCGCCGCGTCCCGCTCCATCAACGGCTTCGGATACGGCAAAGCAGTTAGCGTCGTTATCGATGCGGACGGGGCGCCCCAGCGCGGTTCCGAGATCCGACCTGAGCGGTTTGCCGATCAGCCAAGTGGAATTGGCGTTCTTGACCATTCCAGTGACCTTGGAAAGCGCGCCCGGAATGCCAACTCCGACGCTACAGACACGCCCCGCGATCTGATCGGCTTCGCGCACCATATTCTGTATGGCCAAAACCGTTTGCTCGTAGATACCTTGCGGCGCCGAAACGCGACGTCGATGTACCTCACGCCCTCCGGGGGCTAGAAGGATGCATTCAATCTTGGTCCCGCCGAGATCAATACCGATCCTGAAGTGGCCCGGCATTTTATTTGCTCGCAATAGTGAAACACGTAAGAGCTAAGTTGGATGGTTTCTTTCGCCATGCTAGATTAAATAGTAGCTAAAAATGTAACATTGGTCGAGCATGGCTAGCCCATGAAATTCTTGGGCTCGATTAAGCGACTATAGGTAGATTTAGATCGTGGAGGATGTTTTGCCGGCGGATGCAAGCAAAGCGAAGACAATACTGATTGTTGAGGACAATGAGCTCAATATGCAGCTTTTCAATGATCTGTTGGAAGCGCACGATTACAAAATTCTGCAAACCCGTGATGGAATGGAAGCTCTCAGGATCGTGCGTGAACACAAACCCGATCTAATTCTTATGGATATCCAACTTCCGGAAGTCTCAGGACTGGAAGTGACCAAGTGGATCAAGGAAGACACGAAACTAAAATCCATCCCGGTGATCGCCGTTACCGCCTTCGCGATGAAGGGGGACGTGGAGGAGATCCTAGAGGGAGGCTGCGAAGCTTATATCGCGAAGCCTATCTCGGTTAGTCACTTTCTGGAAACCGTCCAAAAATTTCTGAGCTAGGCTCTTATGCCGGCTCGTGTTCTCGTCGTCGACGATGTTCTACTCAATGTCAAACTGCTCGAGGCTAAACTTTCCAAAGAGTATTTTGATGTGCTGTCGGCTTATGACGGCCCCGAAGCACTAAGGGTTATAGAAGAAAATCGGCCGGATCTTATTCTACTGGATGTAATGATGCCAGGAATGGATGGCTTCGAGGTTTGCCGGCGCATTCGAGGGAACCCGGCGACCATGCATCTTCCGGTCGTCATGGTCACGGCACTCACCGATCCAAGCGACCGTGTGAAGGGCCTAGAGGCGGGCGCCGATGATTTTCTGACCAAGCCTGTTGACGATGTCGCGCTTTTCGCGCGGGTTCGGTCGCTGCTGCGACTCAAGATGATGATGGATGAATGGCTTCTGCGCGAGCAAACCTCGCAGCAATTGGCGGTGATGGATGCGCCCAATACCTTAAACGCGATTGAATTTCGTGGCGCCAGTATCCTTTTGGTCGAAGACAAGGTCATCGACAGCACGAACTTTCGCGAAGCTCTTCGGGCGGACGCGCACACGATCGAAGATGTTGCCACGGTGGAGGAGGGTCTGGAGGCGGCGGGGCGGGGTAATCACGACCTCATCGTTTGCAGCTTGAATCTTAGCGGCGGTGTCGACGTTCTTCGGATGGTTTCGCAATTGCGTTCGCTGGAGAAAACCAGGCAAATTACCATTCTCATGATAGGTGAGAGCACTCAAGTCGACAGATTGGCGAAAGCCCTCGATCTCGGGATCAACGATTACGTCACAAAACCCTTCGACCGCAATGAGTTGATCGCGCGGGTGCGGACGCAAATTCGTCGCAGGCGTTTCCAGGCATTGCTTCGCCAGAGTTACGAAGCGTCGGTTTCCCTGGCTCTGACGGATAGTTTGACTGGTCTCTATAACCGCAGGTATTTGCTCAGCTATTTGCAAGGGTTGATGGAAGGCGAAGAGAATCGCTGCAAACCACTTTGCATCCTTCTGATCGATGTCGATCATTTCAAGCTGGTTAATGACACCCATGGTCATGCCATGGGTGACAAGGTGCTGCGATCCCTAGCTGACAACATGACTAGCAATCTGCGAAATATGGATATGGTCGCGCGGATTGGGGGCGAGGAATTCGTGGTCGTGATGCCGGATACGAACATTGCCGTAGCCGGGCGGGTGGCAAGCCGGTTATTGGGCAAAGTGGCCGCCGAACCAGTAGCTATCTCGGATGGGTTGTCTATTCCGGTGACAGTCAGCATCGGTATCGCCATGCTTGTGGAAGATGTCCATACGGTCGAGACGTTCCTCGCCCTAGCGGACGGGGCACTTTACAAGGCGAAACGACAAGGTCGCAATCAAGTGGTGCTTGGCGAGTAGGTCACGGCGTAAGTTCGCGACGAGCGTGGCATTCTATTTAAGTTTCTGAGGTATTGTGCATTCTCGAGCGGCTCGACCGCCGCAAACCGACCTTGGG
>JAPKDN010000262.1 GCA_028822575.1 Alphaproteobacteria bacterium
ATCATTCGTCTGTCCGTGGTCCAATCAATTCCGAACGATCATGAGCGAAACGTCAGTTCCCAGAGGGTCGGCATCTATCCAAAACATGCTCATTAAACAAAGATTACTTGCGAAGCGCGCTTGCGGCGCTTGGATCACCTCCCTATATAGCCACTAGAATTTTACATTTGATAATCAGGAATTGGCACGGTGCTCTAAAGACCGGACCGGTTCGCTGACCGAAAGAGGGTTAAATGGCCAAGGTTATCGGTATCGATCTCGGGACGACAAATTCCTGCGTCGCCTTCATGGACGGCTCGGACGCGAAGATTATTGAAAACGCCGAGGGTCAGCGCACGACACCGTCAATGGTCGCGTTCGCCGACGGTGGGGAGCGTCTTGTGGGCCAGCCGGCTAAACGGCAGGCCGTGACAAATCCGGAAAATACCTTATTCGCCATAAAGCGGCTGATTGGTCGCCGGCACGATGACGAGCACTCAAAGAAGTTCTCCGATCTGATGCCGTATGAAGTCGTCCCAGGTGAGAATGGCGATGCCTGGGTGGAGGCGAAAGGCGAAAAATACAGCCCCAGCCAGATCTCCAGCTTTACGCTCAGAAAACTAAAGGAAGACGCCGAGGCGTTTCTTGGAGATACGGTGGATCAGGCGGTCATTACCGTCCCGGCGTATTTCAATGACGCCCAGCGTCAGGCAACGAAGGACGCGGGTAAGATCGCCGGTTTGGAAGTCCTTCGAATTATTAATGAGCCGACGGCGGCGGCGCTTGCTTATGGATTGGACAAGAAAAACACCGGCATTATCGCGGTCTACGATTTTGGCGGTGGTACATTTGATGTTTCAGTTCTTGAGATCGGCGATGGTGTTTTCGAGGTTAAATCGACCAATGGCGATACCTTCCTTGGTGGCGAGGATTTTGACCACCGGGTGATCGATTATCTCGCGGATGAGTTCAAAAAAGAGAACTCCATTGATCTGCGTAACGACAAGCTCGCGCTCCAGCGTTTAAAGGAAGCGGCAGAGAAAGCGAAAATCGAACTGTCGGCGGCGATGCAGACCGAGGTGAACCTCCCTTTCATCACTGCGGATCAGACCGGACCGAAGCATCTTAACATCAAACTTACTCGGGCGAAACTTGAGGCACTTGTTGATGATCTGGTGCAGCGTACCGTGGGCCCCTGTGCTGCGGCCCTCAAGGACGCGGGCCTAAGCGCCGGCGAAATCGACGAGGTCATCCTAGTCGGCGGCATGACACGGATGCCGAAGATCATAGAAACGGTGAAGACCTTTTTCGGTCGCGAACCGCATCGTGGCGTTAATCCCGATGAGGTGGTCGCCATCGGCGCGGCGATTCAAGCGGGTGTTCTCAAGGGGGATGTGAAGGACGTGCTTCTGCTTGATGTCACGCCTCTGTCGCTTGGCATTGAGACCCTGGGCGGCGTGTTCACTCGCCTGATCGATCGCAATACCACGATCCCAACCAAGAAAAGCCAGGTGTTTTCGACCGCCGAGGATAATCAGACAGCGGTGACTATCCGGGTATTTCAGGGCGAGCGCGAGATGGCCGTCGACAACAAAGTTCTGGGTCAGTTTGATCTGGTCGGAATCCCTTCGGCGCCACGCGGGGTTCCACAGGTTGAGGTTACGTTCGATATCGACGCCAACGGTATTGTCAATGTATCCGCCAAGGACAAGGCGACGGGCAAGGAACAACAAATCCGGATTCAGGCCTCCGGTGGTTTGTCCGATGCCGATATCGAAACGATGATTAACGAAGCCGAGCAAAACGCCGAAGAAGACAAAAAACGGCGGGAACTGGTCGAGATCAAGAATCAGGCTGAGCAGGCGATCCACACCACCGAGCGGACTCTTGCCGATGTAGGCGATAAGGTTGATGAAGCGGAGCGTCTCGAAGCCGAAGGTCTCATCGCCGAGGTTAAGGAAGCCTTGGAAGGCGATGACGGCGAGTTAATAAAGACTAAGACCGACGCCCTGCAGCAGGCGGCGATGAAATTAGGCGAAGCCCTCTATAAGGCGGAGCAGGACGGAGGCGAAGCGACCGGTGGTGGTCCGGACATGGGTAACAACATGGGCGGAGACGACGCGGGACCGGCTAAGGACAAACAAGATGGTGACGCCGATGTAGTTGACGCCGATTTCGAGGAAGTGGCGGATCAGGATCGAAATAAGTCGGCTTGAACCAGCGTGGTTCCGTGAAAATTAATCGCACCGTCACGATTCAAGACGGTATTGTTGTTGGGTCCGGGGGGATCGGCGGCGGGATCGCGCGGCGTGTCGGACCCAGGGGATGGTAACCGGCGATGGCTAAGAGTGATTTTTATGAAACATTGGGCGTCGATCGTGATGCCGATGAAGGAGCGCTGAAATCCGCGTACCGAAAATTGGCGATGAAATATCACCCGGATCGAAATCCAGATGATCCAACCGCCGAGGCTCAATTCAAGGAAGTCAGCGAGGCTTATGACGCCCTAAGGGACCCACAAAAACGCGCAGCCTATGATCGTTTTGGCCATGAAGCGTTTCAAAATGGGGCGGCTGGCCGCCAAGGTGGTGCTGGCTTTGATGGGGTTGGTGCGGGCTTCTCGGATATATTCGACGAAATGTTCGGAGATTTCGTAGGGGGCCGCCGTTCCGGTGGTGGCGACCGCCGTGGCGCCGATTTGCGATACAACATGAAAATCACCATCGAGGAAGCCTTTAAGGGTCGCCAGGCTGAGGTGCAGATTCCAAACACGGTTGGTTGCGAGGATTGTTCCGGTAGCGGCGCCAAGGCGGGATCACAACCGGTGACCTGCAAAACCTGCCAAGGGCAGGGCCGGGTGCGTGTGCAGCAAGGTTTCTTCACAATCGAGCGCGCTTGTTCCGCATGCGCGGGCGCTGGCCGGGTGATCGAGAATCCCTGTGGGACCTGCCGTGGTAATGGGCGGGTCCAGAAGGAAAAAACACTATCCGTGAACATACCGGCGGGTGTCGAGGATGGCACGCGGATCAGGCTTGCGGGCGAAGGTGAAGCAGGGGCCCGGTCGGCGCCACCGGGCGACCTGTACATATTTCTTGCGATCGAGGAGCATCCGATCTTCAAGAGAGACGGGGCGGACATTTACTGCCGGGTTCCATTGCAAATGACCACCGCAGCGTTGGGTGGTCAGATCGAAGTGCCAACCGTTGAAGGCGCGCGCGCGCGTATTACGGTGAAGCCAGGGACCCAGACCGGTACACAATTCCGTCTTCGAGGAAAAGGTATGTCGGTTTTGCGCAGCCCCGCGCGAGGCGACCTGTATGTTGAAGCCAACGTGGAAACGCCAGTAAATCTCACCCAAAGCCAAAAGCAGATCCTAGAAGATTTCGCGGAGACAAACAGTGCTTCATCAAGCCCGCAAGCCACTGGCTTTTTCGACCGGGTGAGAGATTTGTGGGAAGACCTGAAGGACTGAGGTGCCTAAAAATATTCAGCGCGCATTTTGTATTTTTTTACCAGTCGCCACCTAAGACGAGGCATCACACTGCACAATTGTTATCGTGGCTTAGTCTACAAAAATCGATATCACTACGAATTCACGTATCGTTCGCGCTGCATGTCTGCAAAAATGGCCGCACCCTCTCCTTGAATGGAGTAAATTAGCGTGTATGTTTGGCTGAGAGAATATCTCGCAGTAAACCTCTGTCCCTCGGTCATTGATGAAATAGGTAATGCCAGTAAATGGCGTCGCTGTTCTTAATGGCCCGTTAAACTTTGATCGATAAGCCGTTCGACTTCAGAAATTGGCAACCGGTCTGTGAAATACATGGTGGACAGAAAGCCCGACCGAAAAAGGTCCAGCTTGGTCGATTCCATCAGTTTGGCATCAAAACTCTCTCGACCCACATCTGTGATAGCGTACGTTTTCATTCCAAGGCCCCCAGTCCGCGTTTGATCCACCCAAACGAGGTCAGCGGCTAGGGGTTTGCCGGCGGCCGGATAAAGCGTACCAAAATTCGCGTATTAGAAATGCCCGACGGTCTCGCCGATCCGCCGGTGGATACCATACCCGGTAAGTGGAGAATCTAGAAGAAATCCCAGGCAGAGCGTGGATAATTTCAGGGAAAATGAACGCTCTTTATTGATATATAAAATTAATTTCTATAATAATTTCAACTAATTATACCATCCACTTTTTTGGAACAAGAAATCGTCGGATACTAGGGTCAATGATGCCGTGGCGTTGGCAGGTATCCAAGACACTATTGGGGAACGACAAATGAATGATTTGGCGGTTGGTGTTACCGGCGTGGTCGGCACAATGGGGACGATAATTGTTCAACAGATCCTCGAAACAGAGAAATTTCGTCTGGCCGGAGGATCGGTAAGGCCGGGTAGCGCTTCGGAAGGTATTGATATTGGTGATATTTGTCGACTAGGGCCCCTTGGGATGACGACAACTTCGGATCCGCTGATGCTGTTTGGTGGGGCCGACGTCGTGATTGATTTTACCCTGCCAGAGGCGGTGGTGGCGCATGCGCAGGCAGCGGCGGACACCGGAACACCCTGGATTGTCGGGACCACGGGTTTGGACGAGGCTGGGGAGACCGCCATGGCCATGGCGGCGAAGGTCGTCCCTGTTGTTTTTGCGCCGAACATGAGCCTTGGGGTGAACATTCTGTTCGTCTTGGTGGAGCAGGTGGCGCGGGCTCTTAATGATGAGTTCGATATCGAGGTTTTTGAAATTCACCATAACCGCAAGATAGACGCGCCCTCGGGTACCGCCTTGGGCCTTGGCCAGGCCGCGGCGCTGGGACGCGGGGTCGACTTCGATGAAAATGCGGTTCTGTCCCGGGAGGGCCAAACCGGCGCGAGAAAGCGTGGTGATATTGGGTTCGGATCGCTTCGGGGCGGAGATATCGTCGGTGAACATTCCGTGATATTCGCCGGGTCCGGTGAACGTGTGGAAATCATCCACAAGGCGGCGGGACGACAAATCTACGCGTCCGGCGCAATTCGAGCCGCGCAATGGGCGACAAGCCAGGCAGCGGGGCTCTATGACATGACGGATGTTCTAGGACTAAAACGCTAAATCGGACATGACGACCGCGCCGCTAGAGATCTGTTCTTAGTCGTTCAGTCGCCTCAGATAGAGCGTACGCGAAGGCGACTTTTTAAGGTGACGCCTAGAAAAGCTGTCTACCGGCATAAGTTTCGTACCCATGGCCACACCTGCACCGAGCAGAAGGGCCATGACCAAAAGG
>JAPKDN010000263.1 GCA_028822575.1 Alphaproteobacteria bacterium
TCTCGATATCGGTGTCTTCCAAGCACTCGTCGGCAATCAGCCCTGCCGCTTCCACATCTAGGTTGGCGAGCCCAGCTTTCACGTCCCCGAGGTCCAGGCCAATCAAGGCTCTCGCGAAGGATGACGCGACCTCATGTTCCACCGGCGCCGTCAGCAATCCCACCGCCGACAAAACCCCCGGGTGCCGCGGCACCAGGACCCGCGTCATCGACAACTCCTCCGCCAAAGCGCAGGCATGCAATGGTCCGCCGCCGCCAAACCCTAGCAACGCGAAGTCGCGAGGATCAAACCCTTGCTTAATCGACACCAGCCGAATTCCCTCAGCCATTTGTGCTGTCAGAACCCGGTGAATGCCAAGCGCCGCCGCCTCCAGCGACATGGATAAGGGTCTAGCGATCCGCTCTTCGATCGCGGCTCGGGCACGGGCCAGATCAAGCGTCAAGCTACCACCGGCAAAATAGTCCGGGTCGATCAGCCCAAGAACGACAGAAGCGTCCGTGACCGTCGCCTCCACGCCGCCGCGGTCATAACAAGCGGGCCCAGGCATGGAGCCGGCTGAGTGCGGGCCGACTTTAAGACTGCCGGCGCCATCGATCCATGCAATGCTTCCGCCACCGGATCCGATCGCGTTCACATCGACCATAGGCACCCTTACGGTGAATCCGTCAATCACGCCTTCCTGACGCACCAACGGCTTTAAGCCGCTGATCAGCGCAATGTCGCAGCTGGTACCGCCGATATCGACCGTGATCAAATCACCGTGACCGTTAGCCTCACCTTCCGCGAGAGAGCCGATCACGCCGCCCGCCGGACCGGACAGGAACAACCGCACTGGACGCCGTCGCGCTATCGTGGCGCCCGCCAACCCGCCACGTGATTGCATAACCCGAAGCGGAGCCTCTACTCCCGCGCGAACCAAAGCGCTCGCGAGGTTCGCGAGATAGGCATCGACGGTCGGCTTGATATAGGCATCGAAGGCGGTGACAACTGTGCGCTCATATTCGCGAAACACCGGGTCGATATCACTGGAAAGCGAGACTGGAAGTTGAGGCCAATGCGCGGAGACGATCTCGCGAACCTGCCGCTCGTGAGAGGGGTTGGCGAAAGAAAACAACAACGCCACTGCCAGTGAAGTCGCACCTTCGGCCACGACCTGTTCTACTGCCCGAACCACGCTCACCTCGTCAAGCGGGCGCAATATCGCGCCGTCCGGGCCGATCCGTTCGGCGATACCGACCCGGCGGCGACCCGGCGCCAAGAAGACCGGAGTCTGCGGTACCAGCCTCACGCTGTACATCTGTTGGCGCATCTGCCGGCCGATTTCCAGCACATCGCGGAAACCCTCAGTGGTCAGTAGCCCAACCGTGGCGCCCTTGCGTTCCAGGACCGCGTTGGTCGCCACGGTGGTACCATGGGAAAAGACGGAGATATCTCCTGCGGGAACGCCATATTGTCCAACCAGCGCCTGCAGCCCCTCGATCACCGCCTGGCTGGGGTCTGCCGGCGTGCTCGGCACTTTAAAGGCCAACCATCCACTATCGGGCAGAAAGCACGCGAAATCAGTGAAAGTGCCACCGACATCCACGCCGACAAGTGTTCTCGGTTTCTCCACGCCCGCTCCAAAGCCAGTTCAAAAATTCACCCGCTTTTATGCCGATCCACCAAACGCGCGTCACGGCCCGATGACGAAATGCAGCAAAATATCGTGATACGGTTGATTAACCCGTTATCTACAAGCGATGAGTGGGCAGAAACCCTAGTCTTTCTGCCAGCAGTTCCAGTCTTCGGGACCCATGCCAAATCCACCTTCCCACCGGCCCGCCTTGTGATAATCTCACGCCGCGCCGGCTGGGCCGGGTGCCAAGGTGGAGGACGTGTCATCAGTTTCAACTTCATCTTCATGCTGACCGCAAATGACAGCACGATTCCCGATGCCCACGAACGGTTGGGCGAAGTGCTCGCGGGCGGTGCTCGGCATATCGGTTTCAAGGATGTTGGCCTGCCACTGAAAGAGCTGAAAGTGCTCGCGGACAAAATTCGGGGCGCCGGCGGCCGGTCGTATCTGGAGGTAGTCAGCCTCGACGCCGAAAGCGAGCTTGCTTCCGCCGAGGCCGCCGTGCGTCTTGATGTAGACTGCCTGCTCGGCGGGGTGCGCGCCGCCGATGTCGTTAAAATCATTGGCGCGAATCCGATTCGTTATTTCCCCTTTCCCGGTACCATCACCGGACATCCCAGCGTACTGGAAGGGTCGATAGAGGCAATCGCCGAGAGCGCGCGGGCCTTGACCGCCTTGGAGGGCGTGCACGGGCTCGACCTTTTAGCATACCGCTTCCGGGGCGATGTCCCAGCCCTGATGACCACGGTCTGTGATGTCTCAGCCAAGCCCGTTGTGGTCGCCGGCAGCATAGATCGCGAGGAACGGGTTCGAGCGACGGCCATGGCCGGCGCGGTCGGTTTCACAGTAGGGACTGCGGCCCTATCCGGGGAGTTCCCGGCGGAAGGTGAAGGTCTGACAGCGCAGGTCCGCTCAGTCCTGGCGATGACAAACCGGGCAGCTCAGGTGTCCACTGCGCCGAGACGGATCGCGATCGTCGCCCATAACGCCCGTAAATCACAGCTGGAAGCCTGGGTCGGCCGCCATGTCAAAGTGCTAGAACGCCAACGCCTGGTCTGTACCGGTGGCACCGGCGCCCTTCTTAGAGACGCCCATCCCAACCTGTCGATCCATCGCCTTCAACGTGGCACTAGGGGCGGTGACCAACAACTTGGCGCCATGGTCGCGACCGGCGAGCTCGACGCGGTGATCTTTTTCGCCGACCCGCAGGCGCATTACTCCAACGACGTGGACTTGATCGCACTAACGCGCCTGGCAATTTTGCACGACACCCCCATCGTCTGCAGCCCGGCGGCGGCGGACATGCTCGTCATGGCCTATGAAGGAGTTGGAGGGTAACGTTTTTGGGGGCACAGTTTGGGTGCACTCAGAGCAAGCACATTCCACAAAGCCTCGCTCCGCTTCAACTCCGCGAAAGACTCGTTGATTCCGTCCAGCGGGTACCAGTCCGTAACCAGATCGTCCAACAAAAGCCGGCCGTCCTGGTTCAGCTCCGTTAGCTTGGGGGTATCAGTCTTGGGCCAAGCCTCGCCCATCTTGCTAACGGCGATCATCTGGGAGTAATCCGTGATGTCGCCCACTTCAAGCGGAGATTTAGTGCTGGTCGACGGCATGCCTACCATGACGACGGTGCCCCTGCGGCGCGGTAACGCATACCCTGAAGCATCCCAGCCGTAATGCCAGCGGCGCGGCCCCCAGTCGACGCCTTGACACCGCCGGGGACATTCTGTGTCGATGGGTTAAACCGATGGGTCGCACTGAAACCTTTTGCAGCTTGCAGTTGTTTGTCCGCAAGACCCGCTGCAATGACCGGATGCGCGCCGGAAAACCGGGCCCCTGAATGCCATTAAGGCAGACACCACCAGTGCCAATCACCACGGCACTGGAGTCGACCGATACCTTGGCGGTGTTGGTGACCGCACCAAGCCCAGTGATAACCCCACAGGGCAAAAGCGAAACCTGCTCGAGGACCAATTTTTGGGGATCACCTCACATTGGCCCTCATAAACAACTT
The DNA here is from genome assembly GCA_028822575.1 of Alphaproteobacteria bacterium. The sequence continues at coordinate 3,630 of JAPKDN010000263.1, forward strand.
TTCCTTGGCGAAGGCAGCGGTGCGGATACCCTGACCAACGGCGCGCCGAAAGCCCCACAAAGGCACCCCGACTCGTCGAGGGGAAACTTGGTCTCGCATTGGGACAACTCGCCCGGAGAGCTTTGTAAAAACTGGCCAGAATGCCAGATCAACGAGACGGTCACATGATCGCCAACCCCGACGCCGGTGGCGCTGGGACCAATTCCGTCGACCGCGCCACTAGCCTCGTATCACAGAATGATTGGCGGCATACCACCCCAGGTACCCTCGGCATAATTGAGTCGGTATGACAGATCGCGCAAGCCACGACCTTGACCCAAACCTCGCCGGCCTTGGGGGCCACCAGGGACACCTCTCGATAACCAAGAGCTTGCCGAATTCACGAACGAGGGCGGCTTCAAAGGGTGAAATTCCTTGGCGATGGCGGGCCTTAATACCCGCGTTTTAGGCCGGCGCGTTCAAGACCGTCGATCCCAAGCCCAGCGTAAAACGGCAAGGATGAAGTATTCACGTCCCACCCATTGGCAATTCCGCCTGATCGGGTCAAGATCCCACCCTTCAATCCCACCGTTTCCCTGGGGGCTTTTTGTGACCATATCCGTTGATCCGATCACCGTTTCGGTGGTGCAGCACCGACTTACCGCCATCGTCGCCGAAATGGGAGAGGCGATGTTGCGCACCTCGTACTCGCAGATTCTGAATTCCAGCCGCGACTTTTCTACGGGCATTTGTGACACCCAATGCCGTCTCGTGGCGCAGGCCGAGCATATCCCTATCCATGTCGGCGCCCTTTCCTATGCTGCGGAATCGGTCAGCGACTATTTCGGCGACACGGTGAAACCGGGCGATGTGTATCTGCTGAACGATCCCTATTTTGGCGGCAGCCATCTGCCAGACGTCACCGCCTTCGTGCCGGTTTTTGCTGGTGACAAAATGTTGTTCTGGACCATCAACCGCGCCCACCACAGCGATATAGGCGGCGCCACCCATGGAGCCTATAACCCGACTGCGACGACGATCTTCCAGGAAGGGCTCAGGATCCCACCCCTCAAGCTTTATGACCAAGGTAAGGTGCGCCAGGACCTGCTCGACATGATCGCCACCAACACTCGCCACCCACGTGACTTCAAGGGCGATTTGGCGGCTCAGATCGGGTCGGTTCGGGGAGGAGAGCGCCGGGTGCAGGCGCTGATCGCCGAGTTCGGCGCCGATGTCGTCATGGCCTCGATAGAGTCGGTCCTCGATGCCGGCGAACAGCAGGCCCGCGCGGTAATCAAGACCTGGCCAGACGGTGTCTACAAGGGCGAGGCCGTGCTGGATGACGACGGCCACGGCATGATCGACGTGGCGATCCGCGCCACGGTCACGGTTTCGGGCAGCAACATTGAAGTCGACCTGACGGAATCAGATCCACAATCCAAGGGGTTCCTGAATTCTTCCTACGCCAATATGCGCTCGGCGGTGGCCATGGCAATCGCCTATCTCATCGATTCAGAAACCCCGAAAAATCATGGCTCGCTTCGACCACTCACAGTAAAGGCCAAGCGCGGGACGATTGTTTATTCCGAAGACGGCGCGCCCGTCACCATGTGCACCAGTCACTGTT
>JAPKDN010000264.1 GCA_028822575.1 Alphaproteobacteria bacterium
TTGTCGCCGTGGGCATGGAAATGGACATGGGTTCCGCCAAATGATGCGCGTCGCCATTTATTTTAGAACCGCATAATTTCAAACAGGGAATTCACCATGCAGGATATATAAATACATTTGAAGCTCCCGTGCGGGTAAATCGCCGGTTTCGAATTTCGGATGATTTAGACAGCCGTCACGGGCCGAAAAACATACCTTCCAAGGCCTCACGCAAAGAGCTTCACGTTCATTTTGTTCAGCATGCCAGTATGATATATTAATATGTTCAGTCCCAGCGTCGATCATAACTCCAAGGAAACCGGGCCATGAGCTGGTATATCCACCACGTAAACCTGCAAGCCCATGACGTGCTCAAGACTGCCGCGTTCTTCCGTGACATCGTCGGGATGGAGGAAGGCACTTGGACCTATCCAGAAAATACCGGGAAGGTTGGCCATAGCCCGGATACGCTGGCTTATTTCGGGACCGAGAACCGAGGGCTGCATATTGTGCGCGCGATCACCAGCTTCGCCGCCGACAATGACTTTATCCACAACCCGACCATCGGCGGCCATCACGCGATCTGTGTCCCTGACGTCCTAGCAGTCAAGGTACGACTCGAGGCGGCGGGGGTCGTGGTCTCCGACGCCGGGGTCTATGCCATGGCCGGCATGCATCAGATCTATTGTTATGACCCATCCAGCAACGTTGTTGAAATTAACCAGGTGGTCGACCCGATCGCCGGTACCGGTGCCACCACAGGAGACAAGGTCCACCCGGTTCGAAAAGAGCCCGGCGACTGGTTTATCCACCACGTCAACCGCCAAGCCCATGACGTGCCCAAGACGGCGGCCTTCTATAGAGATCTGATAGGCATGCCCCAAGGCGTCTTCGTGACACCCGGCGCCGACAAGGTCGGAGATTTCGACCGCTCTAGCGACTCACTCGCGGTGTTCGGCCCAGAGAACCGCGGCATGCATTTGGTGCGCGGCATGGTGACATTCCATGTCGACAACAACCTGATGCACAACCCGACTTTCGGCGGCCATGTGGCGATCACCGTCCCCAGCGTCGAGGCAGTAATGAACCGCATGGACAAGGCGGGGCACCTGTATTCTGATGCCGGCACCTATGCCATGGTCGGGATGCATCAGCTTTACACCTATGATCCGTCGATGAATTTCATCGAGATCAACGAGGACGTGGGTTAGCTCCTACTTCCCAACCACCGGAAACGGCGCGGTCAGACGCCAGAAGGTGACGACGTCGCCAAAGCCGCGGATTTCCTTAGTATCCTCGGTCAGTTCCTGGTCATCCAGAAACTTTGCGACGCCCGGGTCGTCCAGCATGGTTTGGCTGAGCACGATTTCGCCAGCCTCGCTCTCGTTTTGCAAACGCGCCGCCATGTTGACCGTGCCGCCGAAATAGTCGAACCGGTCGTTCATGGTAACGGCGATGGTCGGGCCCGCATGCACGCCGACCTTGATGGCCACCGGCATGGCCTCGTGCTCACGGTTGAACGCATCAAGTTCGGTCTGAATGGCGATGGCGCAACGAAGGCCGTCGGCGGGGTCCGCGAACGCCGCCATCACGGCGTCACCAATGGTCTTGACCACGCTCCCATCATGCTCGCGCACCAGGCTTGCCAGAAACTCGAAATGCTCGCGGACCAGTCCATAGGCCGGGGCGTCGCCCACATGCTCATACAGCGCGGTAGATCCCTTCAGGTCCGTGAACAGAAGCGTCACCTGAGCGATGGAGACCTCATCTCCGCTCTTCAACGCCGAACCGGAAAACAGATGCCGAAAAGCCTGCATCGTCGTCGCCCGGTGGGCGGTCAAAGCGTCCGATGCCCAATCCCGCGACTCGATGATCAAGGTCCGTCGCATGTCGTTTTTATTTTCCAGTCGAATTTGCCCAGGAGTAGCCGGCATGGACGACAGGCGCACGTCTTCCAGTGTGAACTCAAAACCGGGAAATTCTCCATCCATATAGTCAAAATGATACTCAGGCCCTGTCTCCAAGGTACGGACCCGATACGGACCATGGATCAGGCTGGCCTCTATCTCCTCGGCCGCGCCGGCATCCAGCGAAATCTGTGCCTGAATATGCGGCGTCGTCATTGGGCCGAACAAACAAAACTCGCCGTGAGTGACGGACCGAATACTCGGCGATGGTTGGAAGGTTAGCTCTATATTTCGAGAAAAGTCCCGATCATAGCTAATATTACAGGACGAGCAATGAGCCCCGCGTGGGAGCTCGTCCAGCGCCTGTGTCGACAGTTTCCCACCACGGCACCGCGGACAGAGCAGGTCCCACCGGCTCTCGAGCAACCCATCCTTGACCGCTTCCAGACATAACTCAACCACGTGACGCTCGGGCACATCCCAGAGCCGCGAGAGAGAAAGCGGCCTAATCCTCATCAAATCGATTTCCTGGGCGGAAAGCAGCCAGTCCGCGAGACGTTGGGCGAGGCCGTGGCCGTAACGCGACGATTCGATCTTCACGACAGCGTTGTCGAGACGTGCTTGGCGGTCGACATCCAGCTTTGGCGACTTACCCTCGAAAGCGGTTACCCGCTCTCCAGCTGCCCAATCTTCGACCTGGTCGGCGGCGGTGTTGAAATCCCTTTCCGCCGCCTTGAAGAAACCGAGCTTCAACAGCGACCGTCCGATAAGACCATTGGGCTCCACTTCCAACATATATCGACAGACCGAACCGCCGCCTTCCACGTCCTCGAAACGGACGGTCGACTTGAGGCTCTTCAACGGTCCCTTGCTGAAAAGCCGTAGATGTCGGAACCAACGCTCATTCACCCATTCCTGCGGGATATCCTCCCAGGCGAGGTTAACTGGCCCCATCTTGGCGGTAGCGAAAAACCGAACCGAACCGTCGGCTTGCTGCTGTTCGCGAATATCATGCTTGGGCAGGCCTAAGGACTCGTTATAGCGGGCCGTGTCCGCGATCGCCGCCCAAACCTTGGAGCGCGGCGCCTTGAAATACCGCTCGAACGCGTGACTGGACAGATTATCCATGCCTCAGGATGCCTTTCGTGCCGTAAACTCATCGCCGAGCGGGCCGTAGAACGCCGCCGAAAATCCAGCGGCCTCGCGGGCCGGGACATTGAACGGCGGTTTGACCCCGCCCTTGAAGTAATGCCGCACCAGCGTCTGCCAACTGGCCACCGGCTCCTGGCTCCGCATGCCAGCAACATGATCGAACCAGCGCTTGCCGACCGCGACGTGGCCGATCTCATCGGAGTAGATGATTTCTAGAATATCGGCGCTTTGGTCGTCGCTGACCGCCCGCAGTCGCTGGACCATGCCCGGGGTGACATCCAGGCCGCGGGCTTCCAATACCAGAGGCACCACCGCGAGCCGCGCCAGGAGATCATGCGCGGTGGACTCCGCCGCCGCCCATAGGCCGTCATGAGCCGGCAGGTCGCCATAGGCCATTCCGAGGTTGTCCAAGCGCGCCGCCAGCAACGCAAAATGCTTAGACTCCTCATCCGCAACACCGACCCAGTCATCAAAAAACGCCCACGGCAGGTCATGATCAGCGAAGCGCGCCACGATGTCCCAGGCAAGGTCGATCGCGTTCAACTCTATATGAGCGAGCGCGTGCAGAAGCGCGATGCGACCGGCCGGCGCCGTGGAAATCTTGCGTTTCGGCAGATCCCGCGGCAGCAGCAGTTTGGGCGCCTCCGGTCGCGCCGGGCGATCGGGAGCTCCGGCTTGGCCGATCTTGCTGATTAAACCATCGCGCCACATCACGGCAAATTCCCGACCAATAGAGACTTTCTCCAGAGGCGCGCTGGTTTCGAGCACAAGGACCGCAGCGGCAGCTAAGCTATTTTGTTGATCATTCATCATTGCCAGTGATCCTACCAGCCAACCCCAACCCTCGCGAGTCCGCGTTGCATCCTGGCTTATTGCCGGCATGCACTCGCGGCCTCTATAACTCGACAACCCCATGACGGAGACGCCTCGTGACCACTCTCAGCAACCAAACCAGCACCCTGTTTGAGCCTCGGGGCACCACGCGGGATATCGAGGAAGGCTCCTTGCTGACGCCGAAATTCGATGCCGACGGGCTTATTCCCTGCGTGGTGACGGAACATGAAAGCGGCGCGGTGCTGATGTTCGCCTATATGACCATCGAGGCGCTGGCGCTGACCATAAAGACCGGCGAGGCGCATTATTGGAGCCGGTCCCGGGGCGAATTATGGCGCAAGGGTTCGACCAGCGGTCATGTTCAAAAGGTGATCGACCTGCGCGTCGACTGCGACCAGGACGCGCTGTGGATGGTGGTAGAGCAAACTGGCGCCGCCTGCCATGTAGGCTACAAATCGTGCTTTTACCGCTCGATCCCAATCGGAGGCGCGGTGGCGCCGAGCACGCCGTCTCTCACCTTCACGGCAACCGAGAAGGCTTTTGATCCGAACATGGTCTACGGCAAGGACTGAAGACCGGCATCGAAAACTACCGAAGGCGCGCGCATATGGCCAGTACCGTCGACCTGATTCTGCCGGCGCTAAATGTCTCCACCTCCGCCGGGGAGGCCATGATCTCCAATAATATTAATTAACCCGTTGAATTAACTATTTTTTTGGTGCTTATGTTTCGCCGCGTAAGGGGGTCGGACACTGAAACGAGCACTATCGAAAATCCATAAAAATACGACGCCCCACATTATTTCTCTTGCTTATTGTGGAGCTCGATTAGGCTCGCCAGCGTGATTGTCCATACCCAGCTTCGTCAACGTGTCTAAATTGCCATTGAGACAACGGCCAGTGCGCATGTTTTAGAACATCTAGGTTTCCCAGCGGCACGAGACCGCCGGGATTTCACCTAGAACAACAACCTCACACCCGCCACAACGTAGACCGAGCTTGCTTCCCCCCCTTCGGACCGGGCCAAGGTCGCGCTTTCGCCGAAGGTTCGCTCCCAATGGACGCCGATATACGGCGCCACCGATCGGTCGATGAGATCGTAGCTCAACCGCGCGCCGAACTCCAAAGTTGGACCGAACGCTCCCCTACCGGTCGCCTTGTCGTTATTAAGGGGTATGTCTAACTCAATGCTCGGTGTGAGGATCAGACGGTTCGTGATGAGCGCCTCATAGTCCACCTCGAACCGCAGCGACGGATATGCCGAGAGGAATAGGTCCATATCCACCTCGAACCATTGCGGCGCAAGGCCATGGATACCCAGCATGCCGTATGCCCGGTCTGGACTTTGTGGCGTGTCGAATC
>JAPKDN010000265.1 GCA_028822575.1 Alphaproteobacteria bacterium
GATGGTCTCAAAAACTACACAAAGTGCATCTGCTTTCAACAAATCGCCACATCTAGTACAGGGTTATTGTCAGATCGCTATTTTGTGACGATCCGGCGATCACCCTCACGCGCGAGAGCGCTGCGAAATAGTCCGATCCCGATGCGGGACCATGGGCTAGACTTAATGTCGTGCACTGCGCCTCGGGTTTTCGCGACCGAGTGACGGCGCTCGTGGCACGGCGAAACGTCAGTTCAGGCGATCTTGCCTGCTCCGTTCTGCTATTGCTGCCAAAAAAGGCCTTGGAGAAAGTCCCGGACCCGGGTGAACCAACCGCCAAGGACCGAGAGGAGAGGTGGTGCAATTACGATTGGGGGCCTCCAGTGGCCGCGTCCTGAGGCGCAAGCCACGCTTTCAAGTGTGGCTCCCCTCCGACCATTTTTATCGCGAATCTGCGGCGCTGCCTGTCGTTGGCGCTCAATCTGGCGGCGGATGAGCAGGAAATCGCGTTGGAGAATCACGCCGACCGCCAGGCCCGCGTCGAAACCGATCGCGACGGTGAACGGTTGAGCGAGGAGATGGAACGTCTGCGCCGCACCATCGAGACCATCCGTCTGCGGCCACTGGACAAAGGCACGACATCCCGCAGCGATGCGCTGCACGCACTCGGCTTTTCGCCCTATGCCATACCTGACCGTGCCAGCATTCGGGCCCGTTACCGTCAATTGACCAGGATCTAAAAGGCGGACGCACCGCTGGTCGACCATGTGCTATAGAACCAACTAAACGAATCGTTGGAGCGTTGGATATCGTTTTCATGGGATGGATGGATATATAAGTCCAGCGGTTCAAGATAGTTAGAGCCCAGCTTACGCCTTTCCGTTTCCATCCCGCACGAAGGGATAGATCCGCATCTGATCCTGAAGTGGATTGTCCGCGGCGAATTCGGCGACCACTTCGTAGGCGCGCTTGATCGCCGCGTTTGGCGTCCCTTCGCCCTCGGAGCCGGCAACGAATAGACCGATATCCTTCTTCACGATATGCGCCTCCGCGCCGGAGCCGTCATACTCGCCGGTGGCAACGTATTTTGGGAAGATCTGCAGGGTCGCGAAATTCTGCCCAGAACTGGCGTTCAACACCTCCAGCATGGTGTCGATGTCGAGGCCGCCATTCTCGCCATAGGCCAGCGCCTCGGACGTGGTGATATAGGCCGAGATGCAAAGTGCGTTGTTCACCACCTTCATTCGCTGACCTTGCCCAGCGTCCGGCCCGACATGGTAGAGGACGCGCGAATAACCCTCGATCAGCGGTCGGGCCCTTTCGATCGCTTCAGTCGAGCCCGCCGCCATGCTGGCGAGGGTGCCTTCCTCGGCCCGGAACTTCAGACCCGAAACCGGGCTATCGAGATACGAGATACCAGCAGCCTTGAGGATCGCCGCATTCTCAACCGCGGCCTCCGATCCGATCGTGCAGGTATCGACCACGACGCTGCCGGCATGCCCGGCCTCGGCGATTTCTATAACCACAGCCCGGTTGGCGTCGACCGTCGGGAGCGAAAGCGCGATCACCCCGGCGCGGCGGGCGATCTCTGCATTGGATTGGGCAATCTCCGCGCCGTCGGGGGCTCGGTCAGCCGTGCCGGCGATGTCATGAACGATCATCGCCAACCCGGCAATCCTTGCGTTGCGCGCCATGGGTTGGCCCATATTACCAAGCCCGATAAAGCCATACACTTCGTCCGTCATAACACCATCCCGAGGTCGCTTTCACAGTTAATAGGGCGCGTTTGAAACGACTAAACCTGGATACTCATTCCGCCATCGATCGATAGGATTTGGCCGTTCACGAAGGCGCCGGCCTCGGACATCAGGAATACCGCACCACCGCCCAGTTCGCTGGGTTGGCCCCATCGTCCGGCCGGGGTCTTGGAGACCACCCAATCCGAGAACTCCTTGTTGTCGAGCAACGCCTGGTTCAACTCCGTCGCGATATAGCCGGGCGCAATGGCGTTCACCAGGATGCCCTGGGCGCCGACTTCGACCGCCAGAGCCCGTGTTAACGCCCGCAAACCCTCCTTGGCGGCGATATAGGCCGGCACGGTTGGGCGGGCTTGCGGGCCCAGCATCGAGACGGTGTTGATGATCCGCCCACCGCCGCGAGGCCCCATCAGCCGGATCGCCTCGCGACTGTTGACGAAGCAGGACGTGAGGTTGGTGGACACCACATGCTCGAAATCCTTGGTGGTGAAATCGAGGATCGGGCTGCGGTGCTGGACGCCGGCGTTGTTGACCAGCCCGTAAAGTCGACCGTGATCCTTGTCGATCCGCTCCATCGCCTCGCGCGAAGCAGCTTCGTCGGTAACGTCGAAGACCGCTGTTTCAGCCTTCCCGCCGGCAGAGCGCAAGATGTCGGCCTTGGCCTCCAGCGCGTCGGGGTCCCGCGCGTTCAGCACCACGTTGGCGCCATGCTGGGCCATTGTGTCGGCCATCGCGAAACCGATGCCCCGCGAGGCCCCGGTCACCAGGATGGTTCGCCCAGTAAGGTCGAAAAGAGTGCTCATGATCTAGCCCTTGGTTTTGGATATTCAGGAAAAAACGATACCGCCATTAACGTCCAGCACCACGCCAACCATGCCAGACGAGGCTGGTGACATCAGGAAGGTAATCGGCCAGGCAACGTCGTCCGGTTCCAACAAGCGACCAAGCGGGAAACCCTTGTCATTGATGTCGCGACCCTCGGTCATCTGGGTCCGGGTCGGGCCGGGCGCCACCGCGTTCACTAACACGCCCGAGCCGGCATATTTGGAGGCCAGAAGCCTTGTCATTGCGTGAACGCCACCCTTGCTCGCCACATAATGCGGCTGTGAAGTCACGCCGCCCATGCGTCCCGCGATCGACCCCACCAGGACCAAGCGCCCCCACCCCGCCGCTTGCATACGCGGCAGGAAGGCACGGGCGACATTGATCGGGCCTCGCATATTGACGTTGAAAATCGCATCGACATCCGCCTCCCAGGCTTCCGGGTCGGTGTCGATCCAGTCGTTATAGCGGGTTACGCCGGCTGTAAGCGCAACGGCGTTGGGAGTAAGTCCCTCCGCGTCGAGTTCCGTCGCCAAGGCCTCTACCTGCGCGCGGTCGGTGATATCGCAGGCCTTGGTGATGATCGAGGTCTCACGTCGGCTCTCGATGACCCGCGCCGGGCCGGAGGGTTCCTCCATGTCGGCCAAAACCAAGGTCGCGCCCTGGGCCGCGCAAGTCTCGGCGACCGATCGTCCGATCCCCTGTTGAGCGCCAATCACCAGAACCTTGAGACCTTCAAGGCTAAAACCCTTCGGCTTTTCTCGTGCGCTCATCGAATGGTCCTCGCTCAATACCAAGACTAGTATCGGTGGCCTTGTCGACAGGCGCAAGACGCGCCCATCGAGGCGTGCGCGCTCAAGGCTTCGTCAGACAATCATCGGCGGTGGCGACAAGAGGGGTAAAATCCTGAAGCGCCAGGTAGTCCGGTCGGGTGGGTTGGCGGATATAATTCTCGACCTTGTTCAGACTGGAAAACACCATCGCCCTGCCCCAAGGTGACATGTTCGGGCCAGAACCATGCAGCGTGCAGCCATGGAAAAATATCGTCGCCCCCGCCGGCCCCTTCGGCGCGACGATGCCCTTTTCCCGGATCATTCGATTGATGGTCTCCTTGGTGTAGGGACTACCAACTGCGTCAGCGGACAAGCGACCGTATCCGGGAACCCGCTCGAAACCCTGGTCTGAATCGATCCGCCCATCGACATGAGACCCCGGGATAAACATCATCGGGCCGTTAAATTCGGTGACCTCGTCCAGAAAGATCGCAGCATTGATAACCTCCGGCCCAGGCATGCCATCATCCTCGAACCAGGTTCGGTAATCCTGATGCCAGTGCCAGATCTCGCCATCCTGAGCCTCCTTGGCGTTGATCTTGAACTGGTGCAGGTAGATCTCGCCGCCGAGGATCTGACGGGCTGGCTCGACAAGTCTCGGGTGAAGGCTCAAACGCCGATACAACTCATCACGCAGATGCGGAGCGATGGCGGAGCGCACGGCGTCACTACCGCGCTCGCGCAGGATTTCCGGGCCGTCTTGATCGAGGACAACCGCCATGTGTTGCTTTAGGGCAGCGATCTCGTCGGCACCGAACAAGCCGGGCACGAATAGGTAGCCATCTTTTTCAAATTGGCTCAATTGATCCGATGTTAGGCGCATTTTTTAGGCTCCGTTACCTCTATCTCGTGCGTCGTATGATAGAGACGCCGCCGCCGACATGCATCTCGTTGGGGATTATCAGCCCTTCCAGGCGGCGAAATTCACTATGGTCGTTCAAATTAGACTCTCGTAACCAGCATATCACGGGCATTTCGTCGAGACGTTTGTCCCGCCCCTGACAAATGGCCCCTTCACGCATAGACTACGCCAATCGACTTAAGCTAGAGGAATTCCACGATGGCCACGGCCCTAGATGTCAAACCCGTCACCCCGCTGATCGGCGCCGAGATTTTCGGCGTGGATCTCTCAAAGCCACTTTCCGATAACGAGCTTGGCGCCGTCAAGCAGGCTCTGCGCGACCATCTGGTGATTTTTTTTCGCGATCAGGATATGACCCCGGATCAGCAGAAGGATTTCGGCCGACAATTCGGCGATCTGCACCTGCATCCGGCACGGGATCGCAATGGCTTAGAGGGGCATCCAGAAATTTTACACATAAACGCCGGGCCGGAAAGTTCTCGGGTCAATGGCGACGAGTGGCATACCGACGTCTCCTGCGACGCCGAACCGCCGATGGGCAGCATTCTGCGCCTGATCGAGATCCCGCCAAGTGGTGGCGGAGATACGCTGTTTGCGAGCATGTACGCGGCCCATGACGCGCTCTCAGAGCCGATGAAGACGCTTTTGGGGGGCCTCACTGCCATCCATGACGGTGGCCCGAACTATATCGACCGGGCCAAGCGCGCTGGGCTTTACAAGCCCGATAAGATTTTCCCCGCCCATGAGCACCCAGTGATACGCACCCATCCGGAAACCGGGAAGAAGTCGATTTACGTCAACAAGATCTTTACCCAGCACATCGTCGGCCTGCCCAAGGACGAAAGCCGGGCGATCCTGGATTTTCTGTTCCAGCACATCGCCAAGCCGAACTTCCAGTGCCGGTTTAAATGGGAGGTCAACTCGGTGGCGTTCTGGGACAACCGCTGTGCGTTGCATCAC
>JAPKDN010000266.1 GCA_028822575.1 Alphaproteobacteria bacterium
GGCATCATGATGCCTCCAGGACTCTATCCGCTCGTCAAGAGCGAGCCGTCCGTAAGTAATGCCCATCGCAACTCCGTGCGATAACGGTGTTGCGCCTCGGTTGTGAGTCTAGGAACGACCGTCGTCGGGGAAAGAGTGATTTGTTAAAGGGTCCCTTTTTGCCTCAAAGGGCCCTGTATGAAACATACTTCATCATTATAATTATTAATGACAAGATCAAATTCTTTTGTTTGACGGCAAGCAACCCTAAGCAGGGTGTTGGCGTGACGAAGTCTGCTTTAACGATTGATATAGGCCATAATCACGACTGCTTTGCTGCTGAGAATGAAGGCATTTCATCTGAAAGGACTTAACGTAAAACTCCTTGATTGCCATTACAAAAATAATTATACCTGGCTGGCAACCACCTTAATGCGATCGATGATCTCTTGAAGGGTCTCAACTTCGCCAAGGCGCCAGGTTTCGAAATCAATGGGCTCAAACACGAGCGGCTCTTCGCCGCAGACTCGGTTAGCCTGTATTAAATTTATTTCGACAGCCTCGGTGGAACTGGCAGTGATCCCGAGCCTGTCGATCTTGACACAGTGATCGACGTGACCTAGGGCCCCTGGGTTGCTCGCGGTCCGAATTTGTTGGAATGGTCAAGGGGCTGGGTGATGGTTCCCGGTGGGTCCTGCTCTCTTGGTTGTTTGGTCAATCAATCGGGTGCCGACCGCGCTCATGGTTTTGGCAACGCCGTGCAGATTCTGTTGCAGGACACGTACAACCGCAGCTAACACATCGATTGCGGCTCCGACCCCAGCGACTATGTCGACGCTTTGATGATCAGTCTCGCCCGGAGCCACGCGGTCGCCCTGTCCAAGCCGACCACCGCGATCAGTCACCAGTCCACATCAAAAGGAGCGCGGTGACCGAAGCGGCGTTGCGAATCTCGCTAAAGGATCCTGAGATGGCTTCCCGAGGACCGGCTAAGTCATACTTCGCCAGCCATGCCCTGGCGCGGCATGAGGAAAGTGGACCACCGGGCCCAGCACCTGCCCAGGGATCGTAATGCCGTCGTCTATAGCATGCACGGATTCTGGGTGATCAAAGACGCCGCCGAGGCTCTTCGTGCCAAGGGCATTAACGCCGCGGTCCTGGACGGTGGCATGTCCGCCTGGCGCGCCTTGGGCCTGCCGACCGACCCGCTATAGATCATCGGACCAGCGGAATTTAGGGACACAATTTATCCATCCTGGCGCCAACACGTTTTTAGCTGATAAGAACAATGGCTCCAGGCACAGTTTGGGCCCACCGGCGGAACAGCGAGGATAGGGGGCGGCATGCCACTCAAAACGACGGTTCTGGGCGCATATCCAAAGCCCGACTATGTGCCCATTCGTGATTGGTTCACGATGCCGGGGGGCCAGGTCTCCGCAAGTGCCACGCGAGATTACAGTGAGGCCCTGCTTATCCCCGATCCCGCGACTGAGGCTCTTTTCGCGCGCGCCGCGGCGGAGGTAATCGCTGATCAGGTGGCCTGTGGCATCGACATCGTCACCGATGGCGAAGTGCGTCGCGAGAATTACATCCATTACCATTGCCGCCATCTTAAAGGCATCGACTTCAGCACTCTGACCCACAAGGTTTTGCGAGACGGCGCTTATGAAACCGACCTGCCGACCGTGCGCAGTGATATCACGCCCCGCCCTGGGCATTTCCTACCCCACGACTATCAAGTCGCCCAGGCTGGCACGGACCGGCCGATGAAGGTAACTCTTCCGGGACCGATGACAATCACCGATACCACCGCCGACGCCCACTATGGTGACCCGGCGCGGCAAGGCGCCGATCTGGCGCGAGCTCTTAATTATGAGATCAAGGCGCTGATCGCGGCGGGTTGCCGGCATATCCAGGTCGACGAGCCACTTTTCGCCCGCAAGCCGGCGGAGACCTTGGACTATGGGATCGCGAACCTTGACCTGTGCTTTGAGGGGGTCGGCTCCGAAGTCGCGCGGGCGGTGCATATCTGCTGCGGCTATCCAACCAAGCTGGACGACAAGGACTACAAAAAAGCCGATCCCAACGCCTATCTTGCCATGGCCGAGGCGTTGGATGCCTCGGTAGTCGACCAGATCTCGATCGAGGACGCGCACCGGCACAATGATCTAAAACTGCTGGAGAGGTTTCGCGAGAGCACGGTGATCTTTGGCTCGATCGCCATCGCGAGCAGCGCGTTGGAGCCCATCTCGGCGATCCAGCGAAGGCTGACCGAAGCATTGACGCATATCGAAGCCGAACGCCTCATCGTCGCACCTGATTGCGGCCTCGGATTTTTGACGCGCGATCTGGCGATGCACAAGCTGACCCACATGACCGAGGCAGCGCGAGCAATTTAAGAATTGCGGCCCCGCCGACAAGGTTCAATCAGCGACTAAGCATTCCCACCCAGCATCAGCTCCTTTTGATCATCTGGCACATAAAAATACGAGCCTGGTCGGAAACCATACCCCAAATCGCCCAGCAACCGACGCTGACGGGGTGTCGCGCGCTGGGCGACATTGGGGGTCTTCTCGAAGTCGTAGCACCGCATGAACATCTGACAATAGTTATACAGCAGGGTTTTGCGCCCATGGCCGGAGTTGTTCTGGGCCGGGCCATGCCAAAGTGCGTGCGAGAAGATGTAGCAATCGCCGGCCTTGCCGGTCAGCTGCACCGCGCCTGGCGTGTTCGGGCCGACAGGCGGGTCACGATCGAATTGGATCGGGCGCATGTGACTACCGGGGAAGACCGTGAAATTACCACTGTCGGCCCCATCGACATCCGAAAGCAGATACATCGCCTTGACCGCAATCGGCCTGCTCGTCTCGGTCAGCCGGATCTCGCGCTGGCCCTCGCCGCCATCGGTATGGGTATAACCGGGAAAGCCGTCGCCAGAGCCGCGCACGATCGCCTGGGACATGCTGAAGATGATGTTTGGCCCCATGATGTCAACGATGAGGTCAAAGACATTCGGCCGGTCGATCAGATCTATGAAGGCCTGATTGTAGGTGAGGAGATCGCGTCGATCCATGAAGGCGTCAGGGTTCTGATCCGGGCATTTGTCGACCCAGCCGTAATGCCCGCGTGGCAGTATGCCTGACATAGGCTCCCAACCGGGACGCGCCCGCACGCTATCGATTTCCTCAGAAAAGAACGCGACCTCTTCGGGTGATAGTGCATTTTCCAGCACGATTTAGCCGTCAACGGCCCAATCTGTGCGCTGTTGTTCTGTTAGCTTTTGCATCGGTTCGCTCCCCCATGTCGACCTGGGCCGATGATCCGCCCGTAGCGATCTGTTGACCACCGCCGGGTAATGGTGTGCCAAAGACCTGGAACGTGCAATCAGCGGGCTGATAAGGTGGGGGCGAAAGACCGTTGATCCGGCTTTCGCTGAACACGGCGTGGCGCCGCGCCGGCGAACCTGTATGATTTTAACCACGCTAGCCAAGCAAACGTGCGTCGGAAAACAATCGCCAAGACAGGCCCGTCATGACCCCCGAAGACATCCTCTCCCATGCCTCCCGTGTGCTGACGACCGCCCAGCGTGGATCCTACTTCGCCAGTGGTTTCGTTACCGTCGACGGCGCCATCCCCTCAGTGTGGATGGACAGACTTCGCGAAACCTCGGCCCGACTGCTAGACGCCAGCCGGGCCGAGGTGGTCTCGAATAATGCCTATGACATCGGCCCCGCCCATTCGCCGAACAAGCCTCATGTCCGGCGTCTAAAGGCCCTGGTTGATCGGGATCGATTGTTTTGGGAATTCGCGGCGTCACCTGACTCACCGCTGCCCGATATCGCCGCTGATCTGGTCGGGCCGGACGTAAAATTTCACAGCGCTAAGCTAAACTACAAATGGCCGGGCGGTGGCGAAGTAGTGAAATGGCATCAGGACATTCTGGCTTGGCCACACACAAACTACAGCCCGGTGACCCTTGGCGTATATCTGGGCCAGGTAACGCCGGCCCACGGACCGTTGATCTGTATCCCCGGCAGTCATGACGGCCCGCTCCATTTCCACACCGACGCCGCGGGCAACTGGACTGGCTCGGTCTCCGAGATGGATCTGGAGAGCGTCGACTTGAATTCTGGCGTCGAGGCTTTGGGAAGCGCTGGCTCCCTGGTAGCGATCAACTGCCGGACCATCCACGGCTCGCGCGCTAACACCTCCGCCGAAGTGCGGCCGATGGCGCTTTATGTCTACAGTTCTGCGGACGCCTTCGCCTGGATGCCGCCGCCCTCGCCAACGACTAAGACCGGAGAGCTTGTTCGCGGTACCCTACCCCGCTTTTCTCACGTCGACTCGCGCCCCTGCCCAGTGCCGCCGAACTGGGCGAAAATAAGCTATGGCTCAATCTTTACTGCACAAGCAGGAAAAGTTGAGATGTAAGATTTGGAATCTAGTCGCGCCCCGGTTTCGAGGAGCAAAAACTCACTGTTCTATCACCCTGGCATTTTCCACGTCGTGGTACCCTGGGCCACAAGCTTTTCCTTGGCATCCCAAACCCGGGCCTCGACAAAGCCAACCGAACGATCCTGGCGCGTGAACCACGCCTTGCAAAGCGCTGGACCTTGGGTGAGCGGTCGCGGGTATAGAGATTTTAACTCCATCGTCACGCCGGCATCGCCGTTCAACTTCTTGCAAAGGTGCGCCATGGTGACATCCATGACCGTCGTCAACAGGCCACCGTGATAGCTGCCCTGAGGATTGAACAGGAAATCATCAACTGGAAACCACGTGATACAGACACCCTCGCCATAACTGATTTCCAGACCCAGCAGCTCGACCAGGAAGAAGGATCGGCCATAGGTTTCGAACGCCGTCTCAATACGCTGGCGCGCGTTTTCCTTATTCATCGTCTTAAGTTTCCCTGAAATTGAGCGGGCCGTGAAGAGGTGAGGGTCAGCGCGGATGACCGACCACGAGGTCGTTCTGGCCAGAACTGTCCTCGCCACGCATCAGCGAAAGCGGAATCGCTCTCCAATCCAGCCGACTGGTCTTCGCCATGTCTAGATCGCGCCGCAGCACGGAGCTTGCTGGCATATAGCGTATCGCCAACCCAGCACGGCGGTAGCCTGAGGTGTTGGCGGTCGATCCATGCAGGATATGAACCTCATGGAGGGAGAGTTGGCCGGCTTTTATCTCGACATATTTTTCGGTCGCGGGGTCGAAATTCGTATTGTCGACGCCC
>JAPKDN010000267.1 GCA_028822575.1 Alphaproteobacteria bacterium
TGTCTCTCCTTCCATTTCCTGGTACTGCGACAGCCACGCCATGCCCGCACCATCTAGGCGCGAGAGTTTATCCATCGTATGAGCCGGCCGAAGGAAGCGCTCCTTTTCATAGAAGGTCTTGTTACCGGTCTTGGCTGCAAACCACGCCAATTGCACATCTCCATTTGAACGGCGACGATCTCCGCAATCAGCAAAATTAAAATACATGCCGGACGGGGCATTGCAGAGCGCGCGAAACGTGGCGCTCTCCATGAAACCCGGAACCGAAGAGATACCAAAATCAGAACCGAACGCACTTTCAAGCATGGCAATTGTGATCAGGGAATAACCGGTGCCGTAGCCCCAATAGGTTGACCCTTCCGGGTACACGCCGTCCGGAGCATATTGGGTCAGCGCATTCGGAATTTTCTCCAGAGCACGTTGAATGGTCGTTGCAGCGAGCTCCGGTTCATCATCGGCAAGCGCGATGGCGGCGGCGATCATGCCGCCGTTGCAGACCTGATTCCAATTATTGTCGCCACCGACAATCCGCGCCTGCCCTTTTCCATCGGCATCGAGTCCTTTATCAAGCAACGCCTTTTTTGCCAGTCTGACCGTCGTCTCAGGTAGTTCCCCATCCGTCCAGTCCAGCGCCAGCGCCACGGCCAGCGACATTTCCCCAACGTCGAGAAAGTGCGAAGGATTCCAGTTGGAAAAGCTGCAGACCGCAATTAACTCCTCATTGATGCGCGCAAGGATTTTTGCGTCCCTCTCCACCAGGTAGACCACGCCCAGCATGTTGACGCGATAAAGCATTTTGCGCGACGTTCCGAGCAAACGCTTCCCGACCATCGTCCTTTTCAGGAGCGGTTCGGTTAAAATACGATCCACGTTCAGACGAACGGCCGAATACATATTTCCAAGAACGGGATCATCCAGACGCTTTGCCTTCAACTCGGCAACGATGGTCGGGGTGTAGACCAGCCGAGGATGTACAGGGCTTAGATGCCGCTCGAGATAGTCAACCGACATCGGATTTTCAAGCTTAGGCAGCGCAGATGCACCTTCGGCGAGGCCGGAACTTCCGACCAAAAAAGCAACGATCATAGCACTGCAAGCTACTCTGCCTTTAAGCATCATACCCAACCTCATAAAGATCGTTCCTGCTTCAAAAAGATCCACCAGAAACGCGTCGCGCAGCTCACCGGTTGTCATGCGTTTATATTCATTGGTCCCAACGGTGTATCGTGTGTTCATATCATTCTCCGCAACTGGTAATTCGTACTATTTTGTTGATATATTTTCTTCCCGCCGACGGAAACACCACTTGGTGTGGGTGCCCGGTAAACAGATGAGTCCCCCGAAATCTGGACTTCGCGAGAGCAGGCCCGCAATCTGCGTTTCCTCACCTCGCATCACATCAGCCGGAGACTCCTGGCATACCCCTGCGAAGATGGAAACATCGATGCGTGGGTCTCGGGTGGGTACTTTGGTCAAGCTGGTATGGGGAGAGCAGGGAGCTTCGTCGTAGGGAACCTCAAGCCATCCCTGCCGCGCACCGACCATGCCGCAGGCAATAACGGGAATGCTCCCCCCGGCCTTCAGCCAGGGCTGAATCAAGTCGAGAAGAGCTGATTCAAAATCTTCGTCCGTTGCATTGACCGTCGCCATGCCCTGCTCCGAATTGGCTTGATCAAGAATCCTCCCCGAATCTGACATGGCCCAGCCACGCAAATTGGAAGTGCCCCAGTCTATCGCGATCCACTGAATGTGATCTGAACTCATCGACTTGCTCGTTGGTTTTCGGCTCATGGGATCAGTCGGGCTTCAGGTAGCCTACTCCAAGGTCATCCGGAAGCGGCGTCACCTGGTTCTCAGCGCCCCATTTCTCCCAGGCGGCGTTCATCGACTTCACCCTGTCGGGAAATTTCTCAGCAAGATCATTCATCTCCGTGCGATCGACAGAGAAGTCGTAGAGTTCCCAGGGCTGGTCATCGAGAGCGACGAGTTTCCATTTTCCCTGCCTCACGGCTCGGTTGCCCTGGTGTTCGAAAAAAAGGATGCGCTCTTCTGCTGTGCCCTTGTTGATCTGATCGATCAGGTCGACGCCCGGCAGAGAAAGTTTCCCCTGGTAGGTGGCGTCAGCCACGGCGACGGCAGTCGGAAGGAGGTCGATGATGTGGGCCGGCTCGTGATTGATCGACCCGGGTTTTGCTTTCAGGCCCGCTGGCCAATGCACGATTCCGGGAGAAGCGATACCGCCTTCGTGATTGAAATGTTTGTACATCCGCCAGGGCGTATTGCCGGCATTGGCCCAGCCGGATCCAACGCTGTGAAAGGTGCCGGGAATTCCCATCTGGTTAATCATCTCTCCGGTGTGAAGAATATTCTGATTGCTCGAGACGATGTCGAATCCGAAGGGATCCCACTCGAAACAGGCCCCGTTGTCGGAGGTGAAAACGAGAAGTGTGTTATCCAGTTCGCCTGCAGCCCTGAGATCCTCGACGACGCGACCGATCTGCTGGTCGAGCCGATCGATCATCGCGGCATAGATCGCCATGCGACGAGCGAGGTCAAGTCGGCGGTCTTCGGGGAGAGTGTCCCAGGCCGGGTTCGTGCCGGTCTTGGTTTCGCCGTAGTTTCGCCAGGTCGAGCGGGGACTTAACAGGGTTGAGTCAGGGACGATACCCTGTTGCTTCATGCGTTCGAGCCGCTCCTCACGCAACTGATCCCAGCCGCCGTGGTAACGATCGGCATACTTGGCGATTTCTTCTTTTGGCGCGTGGAGTGGGAAGTGCGGGGCGTTGTAGGCGAGATAGAGAAACCAGGGCTGGTCGGGAGTCTCGCGAGCGAGTTTCAGAAAGTCGAGCGCGTGATCGGTTACGGCATCGGTGGCGTAGAATTCGCCTTCAGGATACTCGCGCGCTTTTCTCCCGTCTGGAAATCGGACGAGATGATCAGGATCAAAAAAGCGTTTGGCGCTAACGAGCGTGCCGTAGAATTCCTCGAATCCATTCTTCGTCGGATCAGGTGTGCCGAGATGCCATTTGCCGGAAATAAAGGACCGATAGCCCACCGGGGCGAGGGCCTGAGCAATGGTCTGGGCTTCGTCCGAAATGACTCCGCGATAGCCGGGGCGACCGAGGTCATTGGTCGTCATGTGACCGAGACCGACCCGATGGGGATACTGACCCGACAGCAGTGCGGCACGGCTCGGGCAGCAACGACCGGTGTTGTAGAACTGGGTCAGGCGAACGCCGTCTTCGGCGAGTGAATCGAGTACGGGCGTGTTGATCTCGCCTCCAAAACATCCGAGATCACTGAAGCCGAGATCGTCGGCGAGAATGTAGAGAATGTTGGGCCTTTCAGCAGACCATGCAGGCGAAGCAGCGGCGAGGAAGAGCAGGAAAGTCAGAAATTGAATTCGCATCATTGCAGTCTGTTGATAGGAAATTCAATTGTTCCGATTTGATTCGGAGGGGTTGATAGGTATTGCGTTGATCTTGTGGTTAAATTCTTCTCCGATTTACTGCTCTCCGCAGTTTTGATGAAACGTTCGGGTTAATTAAGCGGAAGCCTATGTCATGATCCGTACCCGGATTATTTTGATTATAATCACCTAACTTGGATGACCTTGGGCCATCCTGGTATTGCATCGTTCGCCGGATCCCTGTTGTCATCTAGCACGTAAATTTCCAGGGTGATCGTTTTTTGGTCTTTGTCGAAGAGGATCATTCCATAGCCTTGGTATCCATCGGCCTTGGCGGTGAGAGTGAGCTTGTTGCCGAAGCGATCCTGATGATTGCCAGATCCTTCAATGCCTGCTATTTCTCCCCCTTCAGCCGGTGCATTGGGTTTCCAAATACGGTTCGCGTTGGAGGAAAATGCCGGCACCGAAAAGGACCATGGCCCGTCTCCCCAGTCCTGGATGCCGTGCTGCAGAATGGTTCCGTAATGAATGTCTCCCGATATCATCACTGCCTGGCTCGGCGCGATGGCTCTCAATGCTCGATTGCGGCCCGACTGTGGCCAGCCATTCGAATCCATATCCCCATAGTAGGATTTGTAGTTTCCTATATTGGCGTATGGGGATTGGCTGAGGACTGCCGAAAGAGTCTTGTCCTTAACCACCTGTCCCGCCCATTTCCTGACAAACTTTTCTTGAGCTTCCCCCAATAATTGAAGGCCTTGCGTGTCCAGTCGCTTCGCATCGAAATTTGGATCCATGATCACCTCCATGGTGCGATTGGGGCTTTTGTCAGACGGATCATGAATCGGCTCGGACAGCACCTCTGAGGGAGCGGACTTAAACTTTCGGTCCTCCAGGATCGCGAAGTTTACGCCTCCGTATTTTAAGGACGTATAGTAGGCTTGGATACCATCGCCCCACGGTCCTGCATTTACGGGATCCGGCAAATGCCAGGTCTGGGTTCTTTCGGCGAGATTAACCCACTTAGGATGCATTGGATACCCACCTGTTGTTCGGTCGCCCCTCATGCGCTTGCCGCCACGGCCCCAGAGGTCTTTGGCGTAGACATCATGATCATCGGTGATGATTACCGAGGGTCGGTCCTTCAATAAATCCCGAAACATGAGACCGAATTTCCGCCATTTCCGTAAATAGTTGTCCATGGCCTTTGGAATGTCTGCCTCATGTTTTGCCTGAACGATTTTTCCTCCGGAATTGCTCTCGTATAATTGATCTCCCGCGAAGAAAACCAGGTCCGGATCCTGAGCGATCGTTTGCGCCACAGCCTTGGCTTGAGGGAAAAAATTATCCTTTACGCAGGCAATCGCCATCAATTTGAGGATTCCAGTATCAACGGGTTCAGCGCGGATAATCCCTTCGATCTTGGCGCTACCGCAAACGACTTTGTAGTCTCTCGAGACGGACGGATCCCAATCCTCAATCCGGAATTCCGCGCTGGCTGTTAATGGATGTACGGGAACGGCTGCTTCCAAAATCCAGGCATCTCCTTTGCGAAGGAACAGAGAGGCTTTTGCCGTAACGGGATTAACCGGATCTGCATCCGTATGAGCGGAAAGTTTCAGCGTGTCATTGGCGACGCAATACTGTGTCCAGAGAACATTGACCTCGGCCATCGCGGAGAGGGTCGACAGGAAAAGAGCGAAGAAGAGTGTGCTGAACAGGTTTTTCATGGAGTAGAGTTGTTGATAGGAAATGAATGTGTCTCTTCGTTCGGTACAATTGTTCCGATTTGAT
>JAPKDN010000268.1 GCA_028822575.1 Alphaproteobacteria bacterium
ATAACCCTGTGTCAGATATGACATGAAAAGGCCATGATACATAGATGGACGAAGGCGTATGGAAAGAGAGTTCATGGAATACGATGTTGTAATCGTTGGTGCCGGGCCGTCCGGGCTTTCGGCCGCGATACGACTGCGCCAAATCGCCGAGGAAACCGGCAATGACCTGAGTGTTTGCGTGATCGAGAAGGGCTCAGAAGTAGGCGCGCACATTCTTTCCGGTGCCGTGCTAGAGCCTCGGGCTCTGAATGAACTGTTTCCAGACTGGAAGGAGCGTGGCGCGCCGCTGCACACGCCGGTCGCCCGGGATAAGTTCATGTTTTTGACTCGAACCTCCGGCTTTCGGATGCCGACGCCATCCCAAATGAATAATCATGGCAATTACATAATCAGCCTGGGCAATCTCTGCCGCTGGCTCGCCGAACAGGCCGAGGCGATGGGGGTCGAGATCTATCCCGGTTTCGCGGCGGCCGAGGTGCTCTACGCCGAGGACGGCTCGGTGCGCGGCATCGCCACCGGAGACATGGGCATCGGCAAGGACGGCGAGCCCACCGCCAATCACGCGCCCGGTATCGAGCTCCATGCCAAGCAAACGGTTTTTTCGGAAGGCTGTCGCGGTTCCCTGACCAAGACTTTGTTCAAGGCCTTTAATCTGCGCGACGGGGTGGATCCGCAAACCTTTGGTATCGGCATCAAGGAATTGTGGGAAGTCGATCCAGAGGTACATCAGGAGGGCCTGGTCCTTCACACCATCGGATGGCCGGTTGATTCAAGCACCTATGGCGGGTCCTTTCTGTATCATATGGATAACAATCAGATTTCGGTGGGCTATGTCATTGGTCTCGACTATCAAAACCCCCATCTTAGTCCCTTTGATGAGTTCCAGCGCTTCAAGACCCATCCGATGATCCGACATTTTTTTGAAGGTGGCCGGCGGGTGGCCTATGGCGCGCGAGCGATCAACGAGGGCGGCTTCCAATCGATCCCTAAACTGACTTTCCCAGGAGGTCTCATCGTCGGCTGCGCCGCCGGATTCCTGAACGTGCCCAAGATCAAGGGATCGCACACGGCCATGAAATCAGGCATGACCGCAGCCGAGGCCATCGCCGCAGCCTTGACGGGCGGCAACCAGAGCGGTCATGGGCTCGAAATATCCGATTATGGCGACCGGATCCGTAATTCCTGGATCTGGAATGAGTTGTATCGGGTCCGGAACATTCGGCCCGGCTTCCGCGCAGGGACCATGTTGGGCCTCGCCCACGCAGCCGTTGACACCTATCTATTCAAGGGCAACGCGCCGTGGACCCTGCGTCATCATCCTGATAATGAGTCTCTAAGGATGGCCGCACATTGCGACAAGATCCCCTACCCAAAGCCGGATGGCGCAGTAAGCTTCGATAAACTATCGTCGGTCTTCATTTCAAATACCAATCATGAGGAAAATCAGCCCGCTCACCTGACCTTGAAGGACGAGAGCGTTCCAGTTGCCCACAATTTGGAATATTATGATTCGCCCGAACAGCGGTTTTGTCCGGCTGGGGTTTATGAAATCGTCTACGATGACGAGAATGAAAACCCTGCCCTGAAAATCAATGCGCAAAACTGCGTGCACTGTAAGACTTGCGATATCAAAGACCCGACCCAGAACATAAACTGGGTGGTACCGGAAGGCGGCGGGGGCCCAAATTATCCAAATATGTAAGGGAGAAAAAGCCTTGGCCTGCGCCCACAAGGCTGCGAAAGGCCGCCAATCAAGGCGCCTGTCCATAAGCCTCGCGGTCACGGCATTCAGCTTGGCTTTCGCTGGCTGTCAAACCGCCACACTTCAGCCGAAGTCACGCGCGACGAGCATGGTGGATCCAGGGCCAAGTTCAACCACCGGGAGTTATCTTATCGCCCGTCAGGCCTATCGGGTCCGGGATCTTGATCGCGCCGCATTAAATTTCGAGGTGGCCTTGAACGACGATCCGGAAAACCCAGCGCTGTTGCGACGCACATTCCTTGCCGAGTTAGAATTTGGGGGCGTACCGGCCGCTATCACTCTCGCTCGGCGGGTGGAGCAAGTGGGCAACGCCACCGGCCCTTTTATGGATTTGGCGTTGGCTTTGGACGCGTCGAAGATCGGAAACTGGGCGAAAGCCGATGAGCACTTGCTGCGCCTGCCAGAGACGAAACTGAATCAAATCTTACGGCCACTGTTGTCCGGATGGGTCGCAGCGGGACGCTCGGATTGGGGCGCGGCTAAAGCATTTTTCTCTAAGGTCAAATCAATTTCCGGGTTCGAGGTGCTAGCGCTTTTGCATACAGCCCACGCCAAGCGTTTAGAGGGTGACCAAAGGGATGCCGACCTTTTGTTCAAAGAAGCCCTGAAAAAGAGCGGAAGACCTCCGCTTAGACTAAGCCTCGCGGCGGCTATCTATTTCGCCTCCAGCCAGCGGCTCGACGAGGCGCGCCGTATTTTGAGCGCCCGCTCCGGTCGAGACCATGATGCCGTCAGCATAGCGGCTGTATTCAAACACGCCGCTGCCGGCCACTCGGTCCCTGGGTTGGTTGGGTCCGCCACGGACGGCATGTCCGAAGCCCTATTTGACATCGCCAGCGCTCTTCAGCGCGAAAGAGGAAACAACGCCGCGATGATCATGGCGCAGCTAGCCCTGCATATGCGCCCAGCTTTTCCCCTTGCCCAGCTTTTAGTTGGCGAAATTCTCGATGATCGAGGTCAACACGAAGCAGCCCTGCGTATCTATCGAGGACTGCCGACGCTTTCCGCCTATCACTCCCTGGCGGGCTTGCGCGCAGCTTCCAGCCTTCAGGGTCTTGATCGGATTGATGAGTCCATCGGGTTGTTAACGGAATTGGCTCGAAGTCGCTTGACCGATCCCACGCCGTTGATTCGGATTGGCGATATGCAGAGGGCGTTGAAACGCTGGAGCGCCGCCGTCGAGGCCTATGATCAGGCCTTGGAACGGATTGGCGCCAACGGTTCCGGCGATTGGGAGCTTTTTTACACCCGAGGCATTGCCCTAGAGCGCGCCAATAATTGGCGAAGGGCGGAAGCGGATCTGCTGAAAGCCTTAGAGTTGGCGCCAGACCAGCCATATGTGATGAATTATCTGGGTTACTCCTGGACCGAACAGGGGATCAACCTGAAACGGGCGGAGCGCATGATCGCGAAAGCCGTGAAACTGAGGCCGCGGGACGGATATATTATCGACAGCCTTGGTTGGGTGCTCTATCGGACAGGCAGATTCGAGGAAGCCGTGACCAAACTTGAAAAAGCTGTTCAATTGCGCCCAAACGATCCAACGATAAATGACCATTTAGGGGACGCGTATTGGCGGGTGGGACGACAAATAGAGGCGAGTTTTCAGTGGCGGCGGGCGCTTACGATGAAGCCCAAGACCGAATTGGTATCGATAATTCAAAACAAGCTTGAACAGGGCCTTCCACCGCCAACGATTATCAAAGAGAATTCAAATAAAGCAGGCATGCGGCGTGCGCCCGACGCTTGAGCTCACCGCTCACGCGAAACTAAATCTTACCTTAAAAGTCGTCGGTAGGCGGGCGGACGGATTGCATCTTCTCGATGGTTTGACGGCGTTCTGCGAATTTGGCGATAAGATTCGTATCGAGACCTTTGTTGATAGGGACTCCCTGCATTTGACCGGGCCCTTCGCGACGCGGGTCGAGGGCGAAAACATCGTCTCGAGGGCGTTGGATCTTTACCGTGACGCCACGGGTTTGATGGAACCTCTTGCGATCGAAATTGAAAAGAACATTCCAGTCGCCGCCGGCCTAGGTGGCGGCTCCAGCGACGCCGCCGCGGTCCTTCGAGGTCTCCAGAAAATCTATGAAGCGCCAATCAATCCAGATACCCTTCGGGACCTTGCGCTGTCCTTAGGCGCCGATGTCCCGGTTTGCCTTGCTTGCAAAAGCGCTTGGATGCGCGGAATTGGGGAGCGCCTCTCGAACGCTGGACCGCTTCCACCGATGCGACTGGTGCTGGTTAATCCCGGCATCGCATTAACCGCCGGGGCGGTGTTTCGTCGCTACCAGGGCCCCTATTCCGTTCCATCACCTCGGTTCCCAGACCACTGGGACGAGGCGGAAATCATCCTTCATATCGGCGAAACGTCGCGTAATGATTTGATGGAAACCGCGGTTTTTCTGGCACCCATGATCCTGAGGGTCCTTTCGACCATGGGAACCCATCCCGGCGTGCGCTGCGTGGGCATGTCCGGCAGCGGCGCCACCTGCTTTGCAATCATGGAATCGGGGAATGAGAGAGACACACAAATTCTGCTCGACATCATGAGGGCAGAGGGCTGGTGGGCAACCGCAACCGCGTTGAGACCCTAGTCAAGATTTCTGGGGACGGCGGAGCGTTTATTGCTGGCTCGCCGTGCGGGCATGGCGGCCTATAGTTGTTGCGGTCCTGCGGCGCGGCGCCGCGACCAAACAATGTTCAGGTATGTCGCCGCGAGAATAAGGACCCCGCCGCCCAAGGTATAGGGGTCAAGGTTCTCGCCATAGAACGCGTACCCTATCGCCGCCATCACTGGCAGCGATAGGAAACTGATGGGCATAACAACGCTGGCGTCAGCCATGCTGACCGACCTCGCCATGCAATAATGCGCCGTCAATCCACTGATGCCGACGATGATCACCCAGGGCATCTCGGCAAGTCTCGGCACGGTAATCTGGCCGCCAGTAAGCACCAAGGCGAACACGCATTGCATGGCCATCATATAGAACACGATCCGCAACGGCGGTTCCGTCACCGTCAGAGCCTTCACCATGACGATGGAAATCGCGTAACACAGCGAGCCCACGATGGTGACACTGACCGCAACCTCAAAAGGAATAACCCCCGGCCTGATCACGAACAAAACTCCAACAAACCCGAACAGGATCACCACCACCCTGGGCCATGTCAGCCGTTCACCAAGAAAGATAACAGCCAGCAGTACGCCGAAGATCGGCATGGTCGAGTTCAAGGCAGTGACATCGGCAAACGCCAAATGTGCGATGCCATAAAACCAGCCGAATTGTCCAAGAAAATGGATGGCGTTCCGGACCAAATGGCCGATTGGCCGGGCAGTGATGACGTTCTTGATCCCACCGAAAGCCAGTGCGGTTGGCAGCATCAGCGCAATGCCAACCACGCCG
>JAPKDN010000269.1 GCA_028822575.1 Alphaproteobacteria bacterium
ATGATTGAAGGCGCGTTGGTGTTGCCCGAGGTAAGAGTAGGCATGATCGAGGCATCCGCGACCCTCAACCCCTGTAGTCCATGCACCCTGAGCTGATTGTCGACAACGGCCATGGGATCGCTTCCCATTTTGCAGGTGCCGACTGGATGGTAGGTGGTCTCGGCGGTGTTTCGAACCCATTCCAGCAAGGCTTCGTCGTCTTGCACACCCTCACCAGGGCCGATTTCGTCACCCCGAAAGGTATCCATCGCGGGAGCGTTGACCCAGTTCCTCACGATACGCATACCCGCGAGTAGCGTGGTGCGGTCACCTTCATCGGACAGAAAATTGAAATTGATCGCCGGCGGTATTCTGGGATCGCTCGACGTAGCGTGGATGCTGCCCTTACTGTCGGATCGGAGAACATGAAAGACCATGGTAAACCCGCGCTCCGTGTCGAGCTTGGCCCCATCGGCGATCAGATAAGGATTGAATGAGATTCCCAGATCCGGGCTATCAAGACCTTCACGGGACCGGACATAGGCGCGCATCGGCGCGGCGGGTAGCGCAAGAAATCCCTTTCGTGTCACCGCATAGCGCAAGGCCTGCCAGATCAATCCCAAACCGCGGGCGTTGTCGTTATAAGTGAGGCCGCGTCGGGAGACAGTCCATTTCATTCTCGGCGCATAGTGATCCTTCAGGTTCTCGCCGACACCCGGCAACGCGTGCAGGCACGGAATTCCCAGACCCGTAAGCCGGTCCGCTTGACCTATACCCGACAACTCGAGCAGTTGCGGGGAGTTAATCGTGCCGGTGCTGACGATAACCTCTCGACTCGCGCGTGCTTCCTTGACGCGCCCCCCAACCCGATAGCGCACGCCGACACAGCGATTACAGTCGAGAATAAGTTTTTCAGTGAGAGCATCGGTCAAAATCGTCAGGTTGCGGCGACCCCGTGCGGGATCAAGATAGCAATAAGCGGTGCTCATCCGACGACCATTGTGGATGGTCGCCTGGGTCATGGCGACCCCGTCTTGGGCGGCGCCGTTATAGTCGGTGTTTCGATTTATGCCAGCCTGCTCGGCGGCCGCGAACATCGCGTCATAGATTGGCCCGGTTTCGCCCGGGTCAGTCACTTTTAAGGGCCCATCGCGGCCTCTGAATTCATCGTCGCCGCCTTCAAAACTCTCCATTTTCTTGAAAAGTGGGAGCACATCCTGATAGCTCCACCCTTGATTTCCAAGCTGGGCCCAGTGATCGAAGTCGTGGGATTGACCGCGAACGAACACCATGCCGTTGATGGAGCTGGACCCGCCCAGCAACTTGCCGCGAGGAATGGGAATGCGTCTTTGGCCGGACCCCGCGTCGGGCTCTGAGGAATACAACCAGTTGGCCGCTGGGTTCTCGATCAGCTTGGCGAAGCCAACGGGAATTCGCGACCACGGATGGCTTTGGCGCCCGGCCTCAATCACCAGAACACTGAAACGGCCATCGGCGGATAGTCGATTAGCGAGGACCGACCCGGCGGAACCCGCGCCTACAATTATGTAATCATATTTGTCATCGCTCATTTCGGCTTTCTCCGGATCATTTTAGCACACGGGCTTTCCATGACGTTAAAGTATGACAGCGAGTGCCGCAAAGCGCTGGTTGGACGGCCCGTTCTATATAATTTGGGTAAATGGGGTAGGTGTCACTGTATACTAACCGGGGAAATAATAGCCGTTCTCGAAGATCGGGTGCGGAAAAATTCACTACGCAAGCGTGAGACGTCGCGGTTTTCTCGTGGTGTTTCGAAAATGGCGAAACCCCCAGTAGCATGGCATAAAACATTGTGACGCTTTGGTTCCTTGGCGGCGGTTTTCTTGTCTGGGCCCTCGACGTCGCTGGCTGTCTCCCGCATCCAAGTAGCGATCATCAGATAACTTTGCTTGATGTGATCAAAGACTAAATTTTCCTTCTAGGCATCGTCCTTGAAGCGGTGGTCGTCGGCGGCGGGCTCAACAAGCGGCGCTTCTTTCGCACCCATCATCCGCGCGGTCGTCGATTGCCAGAAATTCTTATGGCTCAGCCATAGCGTGACTTGAGCTTCGGTGGTCTTCGCTAGGCCGGCGAGCATATTTTGTGTCATTTTCATGAACGCAGAGGTGACATTCATTGGATCCGTCATGTCCACGGATGTGAACGTGTGCTGGCGCGCGAAGAAGTCTGTTATCAGGCGTTGGCTCTGTTCGGCGATCTTGCCTATCGTGGCGGCTAGTTGTTCCGGATAGGCGTTGTGTGTCTCCGATTTTTGATCGGTCATCACTGTTCTCCTCGCCAGTGCTTGAGCCCCAGGGGATCGCTGCAAGTATCGCGAGTGTATTGATCCGTTGTAGATTGGCATCGCATCTTGTTGCGGTGCGAAATCAAAGTTTGTATTGCAGGTCCGAACAGGTGCTCGAGGTGAGGGGGGTGCATAAAGCTGTGGATAATACTGAACCTAATCTATGTCTTGAGCGGTGTATGTGATAAAGCATTGAAGAGTGGAGATGTTTAAAGAGGGTTGGGTGGA
Organism: Alphaproteobacteria bacterium; assembly: GCA_028822575.1. The sequence goes on from JAPKDN010000269.1 coordinate 2,534, forward strand.
TGATGCATCATGGCATCGAGAACACGGGGCTAATGGCGAAGGTGGTGAAGCGTGGCTGGATACTCCGCGCAGGGGCAGCGTTCCTGGTGCTTGGGCTGGCGGCCTGCTCGTCACTGCCGGACGTTCCCGATTACGCGAACCCGGTCGAATGGTACAATTCTTCTTCGGATCTGGTGGGGAACTGGTTCAAGGACGACGAGCGCAGGATCGAGACAGCGTCCAAGAAGTTGGACGAGGAATTCCCGAACCTAGGCGCGGTGCCGGACAAGCCAGACGCCAAATCGACGGCGGAGGCCCGCGCCAGGCTTAAAAGCCAACTGTCGGCTGATAGGGCGAACGCGCGTTACACTGATGAAAAATCCGTGGCGGCGGTCAAAACCGCTGGGGCGATTGCTGCTTCCAGGCCTAAAGGCTCAGCCCCCAAGCCGCTGGTTCTCAACGCGACGAAAGAGCAATTAGCGCGCCTTCCGTCAGCGGTCTACGCGGGCAAGCGCTCCAGCCTTTGGCCCAACGCACCGGTGCCAAGGTCGTCGTCGGATACCCCGGTGACATCGGCCAGGGTTGGCCGGCCCGCTGTTAGCGCCGGCGCGTCGAGCACTTCGCCTAAGTTGTTGGCCAATGCGCCTGTTATGCCGGAAACGAAGGTGGCCGATACCATGAGCGCCCCGTCCCAGGCACCAGCGAAGGCATCGATCGAAGCCCCGATTGCCGCGTCGGTAGCGCCGCCGGCGTCTGAAATTCCGCCTCGGTTCATCTTGACCCCACCGGACGAATCGCAGTCGGCAATCAAGACCGTCGACACTGCGACGCCGGTGCTCCAGCTAACGCCGCCGAGTGGTGCTTTCGAGACCGGCCCCGGGCAGCAGCCAATGCTTACTTTTGGCTCCAACCCTGTTGATGGTGCGTCGGAAATCATCACTTTCGGCCATGGGTCCGCCCGACTTTCAAACGCGGATCGTGGCAGGCTGCGGAGCCTGGTGAACCAGGCCGTGCAAGCCCGCGCTTATATCCGAGTCGTCGGGCACGCGTCGATGCGCACGCGCAACATGGATCCGTTAAAGCATTCGTTGGCTAATTTCGATGTGTCGTTGAAACGAGCGAACGCGGTCGCGTCTGCGTTGATTGATATGGGTGTGCCGCTTGAGCAGTTGATCGTGGATGCGGTCGGCGATACCCAACCGCTTTATTCTGAGGCTATGCCGTCGGGTGAGCAGGGTAACCGCAGAACCGAAATCTATCTGGAATCGTAGATGTCGGTTAGCGGGGACACTTGACCTCACGGCAATTTTACAACTTATCAACGCGTGAATTGTCGTTATCGACATGCGCTTTATTTGCCCGGGGAGTGGGCCAACATGAGTGAAGTAGTGCGGGTCGCCGTCGCTGGCCTTGGAACGGTTGGAGCCGAAACCGTTCGGGTTTTACAACAAAAAACCGCTCTTTTGACCGCGCGTACGGGGCGATTAATACAGGTCGTCGCTGTGTCGGCTCGGGATCGATCCCAAGACCGAGGGATAGAGCTGAACGGCATCGACTGGTGCGACGACGCAAGAGATTTGGCGGCGCGCGACGACGTCGATATCGTCGTCGAGTTGATTGGGGGATCGGATGGTATCGCCAAGGAACTCGTGGCAGCCTCTCTGGCGTCCGGCAAGTCCGTGGTGACGGCTAACAAGGCGTTGGTTGCCCATCACGGCGCGGCACTCGGCGCTCTAGCGGAAAGTAAGGGCGTGGCCTTGGCTTTCGAGTCCGCGGTCGCTGGCGGAATTCCAATCATCAAGACGATGCGGGAAGGGCTTGCGGCGAACCAAATCGAGAGAGTCGTTGGTATTCTGAACGGTACCTGCAATTATATCCTGACGGTAATGCGAGAGACTGGACGGCCTTTCGCTGAGGTGTTGGCGGATGCTCAGGAACTAGGCTATGCTGAGGCTGATCCGGCGTTCGATATCGACGGCGTGGACGCGGCGCACAAGCTCGCGATCCTGGCCTCAATCGCGTTCGGCACGCGGATCGACTTCGACGCGATCGCCATCGAGGGCATCCGTCATGTGGCGCCGGTGGATCTGAAATACGCCGAGGAGTTAGGCTATCGGATCAAACTGCTCGGCATCGCCGAACGGACTGCCGAGGGGGTTCAGCAGCGCGTCCGTCCCTGCATGGTGCCGATGGGTGCGCAGATCGCCCAGGTCGATGGTGTCTTCAATGCGGTCGCCGCTGAGGGAAGCTCTGTCGGCCCCACATTGTCCTATGGCCGTGGCGCAGGCGCTGGACCGACCGCATCCGCAGTTATCGCCGATTTGGTTGATATTGGGGCCGGGCGGCGGGTGCCGGTGTTCGGCGTACCCACTGCGTCCTTGTCGGCCCCACGCGCAGCACCGCCCGAGTCACTTACCGGCTCATATTACATCCGCCTGATGGTCATCGATCGCCCAGGCGTCCTGGCCGATCTAACAGCGGTCTTCCGGGACGAGCTTGTATCGGTCGAGGCGATGATCCAAAGTGGCCGCGATCCCAACGGAATCGTGCCGGTGGTGCTGACCACCCATGAGACTCAGGACGCGGCGATTAGACGTTCTGTCGCCAAGATCGCGGACCTGGAGTCGGTCACTGAAGAGCCGCGGG
>JAPKDN010000270.1 GCA_028822575.1 Alphaproteobacteria bacterium
GATCTTGGATGAGGCTACCGCCAGCATCGACAGCTATACTGAGATGCAGATCCAGACCGCGCTGGCGAAGCTGTTGGAAGGGCGTACCGGTCTGGTCATCGCGCACCGTCTGGCGACGATACGCGGCTGTGACCGGATCATCGTGCTTCAGGATGGCGAGATCCGCGAGGAGGGTACCCATGAGGCCTTGATGGCCGCAAAGGGCATGTATGCGGGGCTTTATACCCTGAACTTCGCCTCTTTCGACGACGTCGCCGAAGATCTCGACGACGCGGGGTCGACGACCTAACATAAATCAATAATGGGCACGATAACCGGGGACGTCGATGGCCCCGCAGTGGGTTGGTCTAACCGATCTCCCGCGCCAATTCTTCCTTCAATCCGGGTTTGTGGATCTTGCCAGTTGGCGTGCGTGGTATTTCCTCGGCGGGGCGGATCGCGATATAGGTTGGAACCTTGTAGGAGGCGAGTTGGGCTCGGCAATGGGCTATAAGCTCGGCGGCTGAAACACCCGCCGTTGCCGTTACCTCAACCGCCGCTGCGACGATTTCGTCCTTGGTTGGATCGGGGACGCCCACCACATAGGCCTGCTTGACGGCGGGATGCTGGACAAGCACTTCCTCCACCTCGATCGGCGCAACGTTGACGCCGCCGGTCTTGATGATTTCCTTCAGGCGTCCGCGATATCGAAGCCTGCCGTCCTCGCCCATCATTCCGAGATCTCCGGTTAGGAAATAACCATCGACGTCGAAAGCGTCGGCGGTCTGTTCCGGCGCCTTGAAATAGCCGGGGGTCACATAACCCGCTACAGCGAGCTCGCCCACTTCGCCATCGGGTAGTGGCACGCGGGTTTCTGGGTCTACGGCGCGGATCTTCATGCCGGGCAATGGCTTACCTTGGCTGTGCAATCTCAGATCCAATGAATCACTGGCATCACAGGTCGCGCAATTGCCGTAGGTTTCGGTGGAGCCATAGACATTGCACAATTCAGGCGCCTGCATCGTGTCGATGATCAGCTCGACATCCTCGGGCAAGCCAATGGTAAGGCCGGTTCGCATCGAGGCCACGCGTTCCGGCGACCAACTCGCATGCTCGCGGATCGCGCGGGCCATGTTCGCCATGCCGTAGAATACTGTGCAGCTTTCGTCCTCGATCAGGTCCAGCGCTTCGCCGGCGTCGAAACTCTCATGCAGCACCATGCATCCGCCATGGGTAACCAGCGCCGGCATCGCGTTGGATGAGCCGAAGGACCAGAACAGCGGCACCGCGAACCAGAGCCGGTCGCCGGGCCCGAGGTGCATGCGCTCGCCGATATCGAAGCCATTGGCGATCAGGTGCCGGTGCCGCAGGGTCACGCCCTTGGGGTCCGCCGTCGAGCCGGACGTATAGAGGATGAAACACCAGTCATCCGGTGACACCTGGGCTTGTACCTCGGCCAAAGTACTTGAGGGCACCGCGTCACCCTGGATCATGAAGTCGTCCCAGCCGAGGATGGCGCCTTCACTAGCTATATCGATCGCGATGACGGTCCGCAAATCGGGGAGCGCCTTATTCTGCAGAGCTCCCAGCGCTGCCGAGGCCGATTCCGGACAAAGCGCGCGAATAGCGTCGATGAACTTTCGACCCCGTACCGCGGATACAGTCACAAGGGCCACGGCACCGGAGTGTTCGAGAGACCAGACGAGCTCTCGAGGCGTTGAAAACGTGCTGATTGCCGTCACCGTGGCGCCGACTTTATTGATGGCGAAAGCGGCAATCAGCCATTCCGGTCGGTTCGCTGCGAGCAGGCCAACGCGGTCACCCGGTTTGATGCCGAGAGAGAGGAGGCCGCGGGCGAATTGATTGGCCTGGTCGCGCCAATCAGCATAGCTAAGCCGCTGGTCGCGCCAGATGATCGCTTCGGCCTCGCCATGCAAGCGCGCCATCTCGTCTAGCAGCCCGCCCAAGGTCTCGTTATCGGGTCTTTTCGCCATGTTCAAGGCTCCCGCAGAGGATGTATTTGTTCAGTGTTGTAGCTGACAGCCGGTCAATAAATCGGCTTACGTTTTTCAAGGAAAGCCGAAACCCCTTCCGCGAAGTCTGGCCCAACGCGGACTTTGTCACCCAATTCCTGATCCAACCCTTCGCGCGACAACGCATGAGCGGCTATGGTGGCGCTGATTTGGGTTTTGACCGCTTGAACCGCCGAGGGACTGTTGCCCGCGATTACTTCGGCCTTGGCAAGCGACCAATCCATTAATTCCCCGGCTGGAACGACCTGGTTGATTAGGCCGAGTTCGGCGGCGACCTTGGAGGTAATCAGGCGACCGGTCAGCAACAGGTCCATGGCATGCACATGGCCGATCTGCCGGATCAGCTTTACCGTCGCACCGCCGAAGGGATAGATCGACCATTTCACTTCGGGTAATCCGAAACGAGCCGTTGGTGTCGCGGCTCGAATGTCCGAGGAGAGCATCAACTCTATCCCGCCGCCGACACAGTCACCGTTGATCGCGGCGATGATCGGCTTGGCATAGATATCGGTCTTCAGCAGCGCATGGTTGACAACGGCGGCCATACTCTCGTCGGCGCTAAGATCGCCGCTTAAATCGGCGCCCACATTGAAGGCGCGCGCGCCGGCCCCGGTCAAGATGATACATCGGGTGTCGTCGGCCTGCAATTCGTCCCAAAGCCGGCCAAGATCCGCCATCATGGCGCGGGTCAGGGCGTTCATGCGAGGCTGATTGTCGATGGTGATGACCGCGATATGGGGGCCATGCCGGTCCAATCGAATTTCCATCGCGTATACCCCTTCCATCAGAGCCTGGATAAGGAACATGCTCACTCCGTACAGGCAAGTTACCGGCTGGCTTCGGGGGCGATATCGTGTTGGTTTGGGGCGATAAATTTTCCTCGTGATGACTTCGGCGGAACAGGTGGATTAAGATCATGAAAGCTGTGCTTTGCAACAAACTGGGCGGCCCGGAGAACCTGGTTCTGGGAGAAATTGATTCGCCAACGCCGGGACCCGAGGAGGTGCTGGTCAGAGTCCGCGCTGCCGGTCTCAACTTCGCCGATACGCTGCAGATCGCCGGCAAGTATCAATCCAAGCTGTCGCCACCCTTCGTTCCAGGTATGGAAGTCGCCGGAGAAATCCTGGAAATCGGCTCAGAAGTCAAACGGCCGCTTAGGGTTGGCCAACGTGTGATGGCCTTCATGCGCGGTGGTGGCGCCTTCGCCGAGGAGGCCTCTGTCCATGGCGACTGGTTGGTGCCGGTACCCGACAATATGGACGATGTGACCGCCGCGGGCTTCGCGACGGTCTATGGCACCTCGAACTTCGCGCTCAAGCATCGCGGCGAATTGAAGACCGGCGAGACCTTGCTTGTGTTGGGCGCGGCTGGCGGTGTCGGCCTCACCGCTGTCGAAATCGGCAAACAGATGGGGGCCCGGGTGATCGCGGCCGCCGGCGGTGCCGAGAAATGTCAGGTCACCTTAGATCACGGCGCCGATTTCGCCATCGACTACAAAACCGAGAGTATCAAGGACCGGGTGCGCAAGATCACCGACAATGTCGGCGCCGACGTGGTCTATGACGCGGTCGGTGGAGATGCTTTTGAGCAGGCCATTCGGGCGGTTAACTGGGAAGCGCGGATGTTGGTGGTCGGTTTTGCGGCGGGCCGCATCCAACAGGTTCCGGCCAACCTTATCCTGGTGAAGAATATCTCGGTCATGGGCGTGGTCTACGGTGCCCAAACTGAAAGGGATCCGGCTTATGGCGCTAGTTTCGTCCAGGATGCCGCCGACTTGTTTCGCCAAGGCAAGGTCAAGCCGCATATTGGCAAGGTGTTTCCCCTGGCCAAGGCCGGGGCGGCGCTAGAGGCGTTGTTATCGAGAGCCTATTCCGGCAAAATCGTTCTGAGGACCTGAGTGAGAGACGTCATGAGTGGCCCCAGGTGGATCGCCGCCGCCGACCTTGATCTCTCGGAATTCATCCGACCTGGTGATCGGATCGTTGTCGGGCAGGCGGCGGGAGAGCCGGTGACCCTGACCGAGGCACTAGTGGCCCAGCGCGCGGCGATCGGACCAGTTAGCGTGTTTCTTGGCCTCTGCCTCTCAAAGAGCTTTCAGCCAGAGCACGCTGACCATATCGACTTCCAAAGTTTCGGACCGATGGGCACATCGCGGGCACTGGCAAAGGCCGGGGTATTGGATATCAGCCCGATCCATTACGGACAGATATCCCGCTACATAGAAGACAATGTGATTGGTTGCGACATCGCCTTTGTTCTGCTGTCGCCGCCGGGGCCGGATGGCCGGCATTCCTTCGGGCTGCTCAACGACTACAACAGGGCGGCCATGGTGCGGGCACGGGTGGTGATCGCCGAGGTGAGTGATCAGGTGCCGTGGGTTTACGCCGAGGGAACACCGGACCTTGACCAGATCACGGTCATTGTTGAGACGTCGCGGCCACCATTGACCGCGGCGCCGGCCAAGATCGGCCCGGTCGATGATGCGATCGGTCGCAACGTCGCCCGATATATCGAGGATGGCTGCACCCTCCAGATCGGCATGGGCGCAATCCCCGAGGCAGTCGCCCGGGTCATCGGCGACCGCAGGGATCTCGGTTTCCACAGCGGCATGGCCGGCGACTTTGTTGTTGATCTGATTGAGTCCGGCGTGATCACCAATGCCCGCAAGGAGATCGATACCGGAATCTCAGTCACCGCAGTCCTTGTGGGGCGCGATAAACTTTACCAATTCGTTGACCGCAATCCGGCTTTCAAACTGCGCCCCTCCTGGCATACCCATGACGGGGATCTGCACGGCTTGAAGCGCTTTGTAAGTATTAACTCAGCATTGGAAGTTGATTTGACCGGCCAGGTCGGTGCCGAGGAAACTGGAGGCCAGATCGTCAGCGCGATCGGCGGTCAGCCGGATTTTGTCCGCGCGGGTCACCGCTCGATTGGTGGACGTACGATCATCGCGCTGCCCAGCACTGCGCGAGGCGGATTGGTCAGCCGGATTGTCCAGCGGCTTTCTGGGCCGGTCAGCACGGCCCGAAGCGATGTCGACGTGGTGGTCACGGAACACGGCTGGGCTGAACTCAAGGGTAGGAGCTTGAGCGAGCGCAGGGTGGCCCTGAGGGCGATCGCCGATCCGGCGCATCGCGACG
>JAPKDN010000271.1 GCA_028822575.1 Alphaproteobacteria bacterium
GTTGGCGGCAGTCTCAGCGAAGTCGAATTTAAGTGCGGGAGGTGAGGCGGACAAACATTGGCCATGAACATTTTCGTGAGGAGCGTTATCTTCCTAAAGCTTGTGGCGCGGCTCCATTACCTCAAGATTGTACGCACGGTAACTCATGTCCAGTTCCTAGACTAGGCTCGCCTGTCTTTCGACGATCAGACGGTCCGGTGCTTTCCAGGCTTCCAACTCCGTATTCTTCCCGACATAATTTAAGGCTTACTCGAAGAGTGGCCCATTTTGTGCCTAATACCGGTCGGCTTGGGCCACTGCATCATCATTTTGGCGCTTTGGGCGCGTTTCTTAAAAATTCTCTTGTCGGCACCACTCGATCAGCACAACGGCTGGCATCCTGACGGATATATTCCGTTCTCTAAGCGTTTCAATTGGGTCCGAGCACCGCATTGAAGATTTCCAGATCCGCGCGGCTAGACTTCTGACAGGTAGCCGCGGCGGCACAGATAGGACAGTGATTTTCGATCAAGGTCAGGCTGCAGTCCTCTGCCTCATTCCACTCCGCCATATAACCTTCGTTTGATTAAATCATCGCTAAATGCTCGACTATTACCGCGAACGGTCGCGCCCCCGATAACGCCTCCTCTTAGACTGCCAAGGTATTAGCAGACGCTCCTCCGAGGCTTCCACCAACCCTTCCTGGCGCAACCGAACTTGGCGCTGGCGAGCGGATTCCGCCGTAATGTCAAGCTCACCGTCCAGGCTCCCAGTGCTTTGGAGCCCAACGTCTTGAGCGAGAAAAGGATGCAGTCAACAGATCGATCGGTAATTGTGTCTCCGGATCAAGCAATTTGTAAGTGAGGTGCCATCGTCAATTATCCAGATTTTCCTTGAATTTCTAACCTTGGATATTTTATCAAAAAATATATTGCCAAAGGAATTTTACAATGACGACCGATGACCCGGCTCTTGGCTGGGGTGAATTGTTGTCGCCGAACTACCGCGCCTCGACTTTGGCGTTGGTCCTGAGCGTCGCGCTGCACGCGGTCAACTTCTTCATCTTCGCGACATTGGCGCCCAGCGTGGTCGCGGATATCGGCGGCCTTGGGCTATTGAGCTGGGCAACCACGTTGTTCGTGGTTGCATCGATAGTCAGCACGGCGGCCGGTGGCATCGTGAAAGCTAAACTCGGAGCACGTTCGGCGTTGACCACGTCAGCCCTGGCTTTCGCCCTCGGTAGCTTGGTGACCGCCCTAGCCCCAGACATCGAAACCCTGCTGGCCGGAAGAGTTATCCAAGGCGTGGGAGCTGGTCTGCTGACGGCCTATTCCAATGCCATGGTCCGAGAACTGTTTCCAGCGGCTTCCTCGGCGCGTATGTACGCGGTGATATCAGCCGCATGGGGTATCGCGGCGCTGGCGGGACCGCTGATAGGTGGGATCTTCGCGGAATATGGCAGTTGGCGATGGGGTTTCGGCTCCATGGTTATCGCATCCGGGCTGTTCATCGCAATCTCAGCCCGCATAGTCCCGAAGGACGACGACGGGGATCGAGACCAATCGTCCGGGGACTGGGGCCAGATCGCCAGGCTCGCAATGCTCGGCGGATCGGCTCTTGTGCTTGGAATGGTGGGCAAGATCGAGCTTCCCGGTGGAACCGCGATTTTTATCGGGCTCGCCACCGCCTTGCTGACCGCGACCATTATCTGGGAACGCCGCGTTACCAACCCGCTCTTTCCACGGGATATGTTCCGCCCAACCACGGTGCTTGGCGCCGGAGGCATCTTCTTTTTCGCTGTTATATTCGCGACGGCGACAACCACGATCTACGGCCCCTTGTTGTTCCGGGTCATTCACGACATTCCGGTCTTGACCACCGGCTATATCGTTACCACCCAATCCGTATGCTGGACCATAGTGGCGATTGTTTTCTCGGGCCTTAGCCGGCGCAGAAGCCGCATGGCCTGCGCCATTGGACCGATGATCATCATCGTCGGCTTCGTCGGTGTCGCGCTTTTCCTGCCGGCCGGACCGGTCTGGGCCGCCGTAGTCGCGGTCGCCACGATCGGAACCGGCATCGGGGTTGCTTGGGCTCATGTCGCCCGGTTCGTGCTGGAGGCCGCGGGTGAGGAAGACCGCCGGCGCGTACCCGCCGTACTGCCGACCATGCAAAGCGTGGGCATCGCCTTTGGCTCATCGGTCTCCGGTCTGATCGCCAACGCCAATGGCTTTGCACATGACCTGACGATTGAGGCGGCCCACTCGGTCGCCTTCTGGGTTTATGCTGGCCTGTCACCGGCACTCATGATTGCGCTGCTTGCTGGCCTACGGGTCGCACTCGGAACCCGGACTGCCTCCATAAATCCTGGCTAAGGTGTTTTTTGCTCGAACAACTTTGCGAGACAGACCTTGAACGGTCCAAATAACGCTAGCCGGCCCAACGCTCCAAGGTCGCGAGGAGGCCCGCCTCTTCGGCCGGCTGGTCCCAAAGGATCCCGAGAGCCCGAGGTTCACGCAAGGTTAATCCGGCCTTATGTCGGGTCGAACGATAAACGTCGTCGAAGCCAAGTTCGATGACCAACGCCTGTTCGACTTGGCGCACCGGGCCATATTTCTTGAGCATATGTTCCCGCACCCAGTGATCGAGACAGGCCAAACCCTCCTCATTTAGGACCAATGGCGCCTTGCCGACCGGGACCAACTCACGCCCTCCCTCTAAACCCTCTCGCCAAACTCCCAAAGTGACGTCCCGGCAGCTCCGTGACCGTCCGTCTTCGCCGCGCTGGACATACATCAAGACCGCGTGGATGCGCAGCACCTCTCGTTTCAATTTGATCCAGCCAGCATCACACCGACCGCCGGTGTACACACTGTCTCGACGCTTCAGGGTCAATCCTGCCATCCCACGTTCTCGGCACGCCGCCCAAAGTTTAAGCAAGCCCTCGACGCCTTGGAAAGTAAGCAATTCCGACATCACCACACGCCCTGGGCGTTCCCGCGCAAAAACCGCCTCAAGGCACCGCCTTCGTTCATCGAACGAGAGCCTTCGCAAATCCACCGCCCCGTCGAAAATCATGTCATGAAGGCGGACATAAACTGGATAAGAAGCAAGCAAGGACGCCGAAACCACCTTGGCCTTGAGTCGTTTCGTCACATCGCCGAACGATCCGTTTGTCCCTTCCGGGCCAACTATCAGTTCACCATCAAAGGTCCCTTCGAAGTGCATTGCCTCGACAATTTCCGGGAAGGCGGAGGTGATCTCTTCGCCATCTTGGTTGTAAATCCGCCGCTTCGACCCTCGCGCCGAGAGCTGAACCCTCAGACCATTCCCTAGCCATTCAGCCACATAGGAGGCAAGGTCCAGGCTTTCCAGATCCGCCACCTCCAACGATTTGGCAAGCATGAAGGGGCGAAAAACCGCAACGTCAACCGAGACGGGTCTTTCCCCGCGCCCTTCAAGCCATTCAAATAGCGCCGCATAGGGTGGTTCCACCCCATGCCAAACTTCCTCGATATCACTGATGTCCACCCTGCCGAAAACCGCCAGGGATTCCAGAGCGAGCCGCACCGTCACGCCAAGCTGAAGGCGCCCCGAGAGCACCTTCAGCAAAGCCCAGCGCCCGGTGCCATCCAAACAATCGAGCCAAGTTTCGATCAGAGCGGGCACGCCCGCCGCCGGCGTGACTGTAAGCTCTCGGTGGACCTCAGATAATCGCGGGGCCTCGCGTTTACTGGAACAGCTCGGCCAAATCAGCGCGGTGGTCTCGGCACGGTCGCCAATAAGTTCGTGGGACATCTCATACAACGCTGGGTCTATGCGCGACACCCCCAGCGCCGAAATGACAGCCGATTTGACCTTCATCGGTAATGCCTTTCCCATCAACAAGGACAAGCCAATTCCACGGTCAGGGTCCGATGCCCGGCGCAGATAATCCGCGATCAGCGCAACTTTCGTTTTCTCCGCGCGTGCGTACGGCAACCGGTCCATCAGTTCCGCAAGAAGAATCACGTTCTCTCCTCGCCATAGCCTACGAGACGCAGGGCGCGGGCCTTGAAACCTTCCAATTCAGCCTGATGCATGATTGCGTCCTCCCGGCCGTGGGTAACCCAAATCTCTGGAGCCCTCACATCCCGGAAGGTTTCGAACAGCTCGTCCCAGTCCGCGTGATCAGAGATCACCAACCGCAGTTCCGTTCCACGTTGCCTCGTGTGTTTCTTGACCCTCATCCAGCCAGACGCCCCAACCACCAACGGGTCGGGTATTCTCCCACCTTCCAGGTCCGTGTTCGATGACGGCGGCGCCAGAACGATTTCACCAGCAAGAGACGGTGCCGATGCCGCGTTGAGAGCGGATTCAAGGGGTCTCAGATCACCCAGCGCGATGCCGAACCGCGTGTAAAGGGCACAAAGCGAATGCAAACTCTCGTGGAGATAAATCGGTCGATCATACCCAATCTCTCTCAGCAGAGCGATCACCCGCTGTGCCTTACCGAGCGAATAGGCGCCCACCACGTGACAGCGATCCGGGAACACGACAAGAGAATGCAACAGTTTGCGGATTTCGCCGGCGTCATCGGGATGACGAAAGACCGGTAGGCCGAAAGTTGCCTCAGTCACAAACACATCACAAGCTACGGGTTCGAAGCCCGCGCAGGTTGGGTCACGCCGGCGCTTATAGTCTCCGGATATTACGACCCGGGAACCTCGGTGTTCCAGAACGACCTGGGCACTTCCCAAGATATGGCCCGCCGGCGCCAACCAGACGCTGACATCGCCAATTTTCAGGATCTCGCCGAAGAGCAACGGATAGGCTGCCTCTTTCGAGGCCCGGCCAAGGCGAACCTCCATGATGGCAAGGGTCTCGGGCGTGGCAGCTACACGTCGGTGTCCCGGACGCGCATGATCACCATGGCCGTGGGTGATGATCGCAGTGTCCACGACCCTGGTAGGGTCGACGTAAAAATCACCAGGGATGACATAAAGCCCCTTTGGACGGGGCTGGATCCAGCTTTCAGGCGTGGCGGCGAACCCGCCCATTACTCCGGCAGATTATCGGTGCGCGCCCGCTTTCCGAGATAGCCACCATGGTGGCGCAGGCCGTATTGCTCGCGCGTGACACCCTTGCGCTCCATCAACGCCAGCGCCAGCGCATCACCCACGGCGGACATTACC
>JAPKDN010000272.1 GCA_028822575.1 Alphaproteobacteria bacterium
CGCTAATCCCGCCAACAAGGTTTTGCTGTTGGAGGCCGGGCCGAAGGATCGAAATTTCTGGATCCATATCCCGCTCGGCTTTGGCAAGAATATCAACAATCCCGCAGTAAACTGGTGCTACCAGGGGGAGCCGGAGCCTTATTGCCGAGATCAGTCGTATTTCCTCGCCCGTGGCCGGGTTCTTGGTGGATCTAGCTCGATCAACGGTATGGTCTATGTGCGCGGTCAGGTCCAGGACTTCAACCATTGGGCCCAGCTTGGCAATCGTGGTTGGTCCTATGAAGATGTGTTGCCTTATTTCAAAATATCAGAGGATAATTCAAAGGGCGCCAGCGAAATTCATGCCGTTGGAGGACCGCTGTCCGTATCGGATATCTCCGAAACCAACACTCTCAGTGATACCTTGATCGAGGCCGGTGGCCAGATCGGAATCCCGCGCAATGATGATATCAACGGCTTGGTCCAAGAAGGTATCGGCTATCATCAGGCAACGATTCGCAATGGCCGGCGCTGCAGTACCGCTGTCGCTTTCCTGGACCCGGCGAGAGATCGCCCAAACTTGCGAATTGAAACTGGCGCGCTGGTTAAACGGGTCCTGTTCGAGGGCAAGCAGGCAACCGGCGTTGCGTACGATATTGGGGGTCAAGAAAAACAGGCCTTGGCCGGCCGTGAGGTAATCCTGTGCGGTGGTGCGTTCAATTCTCCGCAATTGCTCGAATTGTCGGGGGTCGGTCAGCCCGAGCGTCTTCGAGACCTTGGCATCACCGTTAATCACGAACTGAAGGGCGTCGGCCATGACCTGCAGGATCATCAATGCGTCCGAATGCGTTGGCAAATTAACCAGAAGATCACCTTCAACGACCAGGTCCACGGCTGGCGCGCAATTCGGTCGGCGTTGAAATACGTGTTCAACCGTAACGGGGTGTTGAGTATGCCCACTTTGCCGATTGGCGCCTTCGTTCGGACCCGCGAGGAGTTGGAAACTCCTAATATCCAGCTTCAGGTATTTCCCGGCACCTATGAAAACATGGAAGCCCGGCAATTACATAAGGTGCCTGGCTTGACAGTCGCTGCGGTTTTGTTGAGACCGGAGAGCCGGGGTTGGGTACATGCCAAGTCCAGCGACCCGCGAGAGGACCCAGCGATCTTCCATAATCTGATGGAGACCGAAAACGACCGGCACGCCCTCGTCGAGGGGATGAAGATTACCCGCCGTCTGGTCGAGGCGCCGGCCATGGACGCGCTGCGGGGGCTTGAACTGACGCCGGGCAAGGATGCCGTAACCGACGCGCAATTGCTGGAATCAGCACGTGATATCGCGCAGTCGAACTGGCATCCAACCAGCACCTGCCGGATGGGAAGCGACCCGCTGGCGGTGGTGGATAACCGACTCCGGGTCCATGGGCTTGAAGGGCTTCGGGTCGCCGATGCCTCGATCATGCCGACAGTGGTATCTGGCAACACCAACGCCGCCTGCATCATGATCGGCGAAAAAGCGTCGGACCTGATTCTGGAAGATGCCCGGCAAGTATCGGCCGCAGCGTAAGATTGATCGTGGGATCAGGTCAATCGACGTTGGCGGTCAGCCGAGGAAGCACATCACGCCGTAACAGGACGCACCCAACAGCTTGACGGTAATCAGCCATCCGAGGAAATCCAGAAACAAAGCCACCGCGAGCAGCGGCAAGGCGATGAAGCCTCCGAAATAGAGAGCCGCGTTGGCGGTGAACCGCCGTCCTGGAACGGTCTTGCCGTGGATGCGTGGGAATTTGCGAAACTGATGAAGCATTGACCGGGTCTCTATCTGTTCACGTGAATTCCCAGGCGCATCGATAAAATCGACAGCCCCTCGTTAAACAATTGAATTAAAGACGGAATCACGACAATCATCAAGCCAAGGCTTGGCATCCACCTAGGTGGCACCTTCGTGGGCGATTCGGTCGGGTCAAGGTCACACTTTGGAAATCATGCATGGCGCACGAAGCGAGGTCTCATTCACCACCCAAGGAGCGGCCCGGTCCACTTGACGATGAACGCGACGGGCTGCGGATCAATTGGAATGGTGCAACCATGCGCCAGTGGGATGCCTGGATCGAGGCCATGCCCTGCTCGGCGATAGAGCAAACCTGGGCCTATGGCGAAGCTTTCGTGGGCGTCACGCCCTATTTGCCGGCGCATGGGGTGGTCTATCGGGGCACCAACCCCGTGGCCATTGTTCAGATACTTGAATGGCGTGTCGCCGGCCTTGTCCGCGTGGTGAAGATCGTTCGTGGCCCCCTATTCCTGGACGGCGTAAGTCGGAGCGAGAAGATATCGGCGCTCTGGCTGATTCGATCCCGATACAGCTTCTCTCGATTGGATTTTCTTCTCTGGACACCCGAACTCGAGGACCAGCCAAACGATATGGTTCTGATGCGTGATATGGGGCTGCGGCGCGTGATCACCGGCTATAGCTCGATCTGGCTTGATCTCACCAAGGACGAGTCGGCCCTGCGCGCGGGGCTACACCAGAACTGGCGCAACCAATTGGTTGGCGCGGAAGGGGAGAATCTCCGGGTTCGTCTGGGCCATGGTGGGGCGTCACTTGAATGGCTGCTGACCCGGCATGAGGGGCACCGCCGGCGCAAGCGGCTTCGGGCGCCGGCCTCCCCGTTTGTGCTGGCGATTGCTCTTGCCCAGCGCAAAAAACAGGCGACTCTGGCCTTCACCGCGTTCTCTGGTAGCGAGCCGATCGGGGCGATTCTGGTGTTTCGCCATGGTCAATCCGCGACCTATTATGTCGCCTGGAACGGTCCTGAAAGCCGCCGTCGCCACGCTAATAACCTACTCCTTTGGCACGCGGTTAAGGAGTTGAAAAGCCAGGGCGTGAAGTGGTTCGATCTTGGTGGGGTGGACGGCTTGTCAATGTCTGGGGTCTCGCGATTTAAGATCGGTATGGGTGGTACGCTTTATACGCTCGCGGGCACCTATCTGTAAGGCCATGAGTCAAAACTCGGCGTGATCCTTCGAAACGACGTTGAAGCTGGGTGGGAAGTAAACCGTCGCAGTGGTGCCAACGCCCGGCTCACTCTCTAGGACGAACCGACCGCAGAAATGCACTGCTAACGAGGTGACGATGGCGAGGGACGCTATGATACCAAACAGCTTGCATGACAGCCTCGCCCTTGCGAGCTATGGTCCAATACATAAAGCGGAGGAAGGCCATGGTGGAAATTGATCCGACCGATCGCAGGGCACTAGGGATTTTGTCCGAAACGGTGAACGAACAACTCGGTCCATCCGACGTGGTGGCGCGTGAGGTACACAGGGCCTTCACGTCCGGCAAGGAGATCGATCGGGTGCGTGCGGGTTCAGTTTTCAATGACCTGCCGGGCTGGCAACGCAATATGATCGGCTTCGCGACCAATGATCGTGCGCGCGATGTCGTGCGATTGCGGCTGGGATCGACGGGCCGCGATTGGTGCGATTTTGCTTCACCGATGCGAAGCCGTGAGCGATCTGGGGCACGCATTTCACCGCCGCCTCGCTTTCTCTTGAACCGCGACAGGTAACTGCTCGACATTACGTGTTTGGCCTAAGCCGCTCAATTGTCGTCGACAACCTTACCGAATTCAAGCACGCGTTCATACGTTGAAAGCTTTTTCCCACAGGGCGTTCATGTTTAGTTATCGTCGGACCAGATGGATTGGCAATTATCGAGGGCTCAAGATTCGGCGTTCATAAAGGCGTAAGAAACCTATCATGCTATAGGCTTGACAAGCTTCCGGCCCTCAAGTGGACCATCAGACGCTGCGCCCAACCAGTATAAGAAAGGATTCGCGAAATGGGCGTTCGGCAACCTCCACCCCAGGAATTTATAGTCTTGGGGCATCTGGCGAAGGAATGTTCCCAGTTTTTGAATTTGGTCCAAAATGTCTAGGTCGGACTTCTGGGATCGCTTTTGATTGAGAACAAGTGGGGACGCTATATCGATGATGGCGAGGGTGCCATCTAGTCGCTCGAACTCGTGGGCTTCAAGATCTTCCCCAGGACACGGACCGACGTAATGGTCAATGCCGCTGATCCGTCACTGGGTTCCAGTCTCATGGGGCAGCGACGGACAGCGAATTACACAACTCAATGCTTCGCGGCCATGGCTGAGGACCGGGTGGAAAGTTATAATCCCAACCTTATACTTAACATCATCTCGATGGCCCTGGCCTGCGGTTCCAATCCAAAATATCGCCGAAGCTCGTCCATGTACGACTCATCGTTTGAGCGATTTTGCAAACACTCTCAGGACATGCTCGCCAGTCTGAACAAGAATGGCTGCACCATCTTACTGGATGAGCCAACGGGTGAGATGGCCGCGGCCGGCGTCGTCGTAACTGCCGAAATTCGGACCACGACAAGCCAGAACATCGGCGCTGATTCAACCTATCTGGCCAGCCTCGATGAAAACATGGTTGCCGCCGTCCCGAAGTGACGTACGCGGACGCGTGGTGTCACTCTGAGACGTTTTGCGTTCCGGTTTCTGATTATGGCCGACGCGGGTCACCGAATTTGGCGGCGCCGGTCAATCTTTCTTCTTGAAGGCTGCGGCCAAGGTCGCGACGGCTTGGCGATGACGCGCGCTGCTCCGTGGCGGTGGGGCCTGGTTCTGCCGAGTGGTCGACATGGTTGGGGCGAGGTTGGAGCCAATCGTCGACAGAAGTGACGCCGAATCGTCCCGCGCCTTGGTTCTTGGTTGCCGGGGCGTCCCCGATGATGCGGCCCGTTGCACCGCGAGGGCGCAAAGATTGCCAAGAAATGGGGCGATCAGCGCCTTTTTTAACTCCGGGTCGCTCTCCGACCAGACTCTCAGCAATTGCCCGGCTTCCTGGCGATTGCCACTCGTCGCGCTTAGCGCCTCGCGTGCCTTCAATTTTACATAGCGCTGAGACATGGTACCGACCCTGATAAGTCCGTCCGAATCCCTAGATATTATCACAGATCGCGAGATAGTGCGTCTATAACGCGCGCCGAACCGTCGACGGCACTTGGCTTGACCTTAGACCATACTTACGTTTGTTATGTTTGCCCCATCAGGGAGAAAGTCATGCGGCGGTCAACGAACCGAAGAACACATCGTTCCGCGCTGGCCCCTGGGGTTTTCGCGGCCATTGCCCT
>JAPKDN010000005.1 GCA_028822575.1 Alphaproteobacteria bacterium
CTGTCCAACATCGTTAATCCGGTCGCCACCACCATCGAAGACGCAGCGGTGCTCATCGATAACCTCTCCGGCCCCGAAGGACCAAACACGGAGAATGGCAGGGACGGGTCAGAAAGACTAGAGCACTATCTCCTGAGCCGTCCTAGGAGATCATCGGCGGAGAGCGTCGCGGAGCATTTATCAACGCTATGCGAGTCAGCCCCGAACAAGCCGGTCAACGACTCGACTTTCACGGCCGCTCCAACCTCGAAAAGGATTAGCGAAAAGGCGTTCGTCAGCCTCGGCGAGATACGACGCCGGCTTGATCTAGTCGAACGGGCGACGGGCCGGGAAACATCCCTCGGCGTGGAAGAAATCGGCCCTTCCGTATTTCGATTGCAAGAGCTCTCGTCGACCCCAAAGGGGCGGGCGTGATGACCGGCATCCTTCAAGGCAAGCGTCTAAGACAAGCGATCGCCTTGAAGGACCAAGGCCGGCTCGAAGACGCCGAACAAATGCTCGTAGCGCTTGTCAAGGCGGACCCGAACATCTTCGATGCCTGGCTAGAGTTGGGAAATGTCCGACTGGGGCGCGGCGAGGCTCGGCTCGCGTTCGAGGCCTATGACCGGGCCTCCAGTTTTATCGAAACGGCGGCCAAGGCGCACACGGCTCTGGGACGTCTGGCGATGCCCGGACTTGGTGATCACATTCGCCACCGAAACTTTCGTCAGGCATTGCTGATCAACCCGGCTTATGTGCCGGCCTTGGCCGACCTCACCGGGTTTTGGCGGGCCGTGGCGCGGCGATGGTTCGTGATCGCGGCGGTCACGGGCACCGAGGGCGAAAACCCCTTCAACGAGCTGATCAAAAGAGGGAGGTTCAACCCGGCCATAAAACTGGCCCGGATGGCGTTGATCATCCGTCCAGATCTGGCGTCGATGAAGGCGGACCTCGCGAACCTCGTGTTTCGGCTAGAGGATTTGGATGCCAAGGCAAAATATCTGTGGCAAACCGCGGTGCTTTTGCCGTCGCGCCTCGACATCCTGATCGAGACCACCGGCGCGCTGTTTCAGATCGAAGAGCTTGATAGCGCCGAACGATATGCTCGACGTGCCCTCGATGTGGACCCGAACAGCGCGCTGGCGTTGTTTTGGCTTGGCCGAATTCAGCGCCACGGTGGCGCATTCGAGGCGGCGCGAGAGACCTTCGCCGAGGCCATGCGTCATGACGCCGGTTTCGACTTGCGCATTCAGGTCGTTGAACAAGGGATCAACCCAACGGACTTCGCCAACGAGCATTAGGCGCGCCGACGGCGGGCGCTTTGAAATTCAATACACCCAACGCGCCCTTCGGATATAATCGCGGTGGTCGCGCGACGGGCCTAATAAATCCGGTCGGGCGGTGACCACGTAACCCATAGGGAGCAGGCCCAGAAACAGGCGCCGTAATGCGCCAGCCCGCTCGTTTGAAAGCCATGGCCCTCGGTATCTTTTCATCCCAGCCCCACCATCGTGAATAGGCGATTGATATGCAAAAACCCATCAAGGACGCGGATATTGTGATCAAGGGCGGCACCGTCGTCGACGGCACCGGCGCCGACCGGACGCGCGCGGATATCGCGATCAAGGACGATCGGATCGTCGCGATCGGAGAGCTTGGCGACGTTTCCGCCGGTCGCGTCATCGATGCCTCCAATCGGATCGTCGCGCCCGGCTTTATCGATGTGCACACCCATGACGACCGAGCCCTGCTCGCCAATCCGTCGATGGATATGAAGGTCAGCCAGGGCGTGACGACCGTTGTGGTCGGCAATTGTGGGATCAGCCTGGCGCCCCTAGTCGCCGAGGCGCCGCCGCCTCCCTTGGATCTGATAGGCGCCGAGGGGGCGTATCGTTATCAGACCTTCGATGGCTTCCTGCGGGATGTCGAGGCGGCGCCGGCGGCTGTGAACGCGGCTTTCCTGGTCGGTCATTCGACGTTGCGGGTCGCGTCCATGGACTCTCTCGACCGGGCCGCCAGCGCGCGGGAGATCGCCGCGATGCGCGGGATGCTGGAGGAAGGGCTTTCCGCCGGCGCGGTGGGCCTGTCGACGGGGCTGTTCTACAAGCCGGCGATGATGGCGCCGACCGAGGAGGTCGTCGAGATCGCCGCCGCGCTGGAAGCTCATGGCGCGCGCTATGTCACCCATATGCGGGACGAGGGTGATCACGTCATCCGCTCTCTCGACGAAACCTTCCGCATCGGCCGCGAGTCGCGTTCCCCGGTGGTGGTCTCGCATCATAAGGTCCAGGGCAAGCACAATGCGGGGCGATCAACCGAGACCCTGGCGCATTTCGACAAGCATATCGGCGGTCATGACCATCACGGCATCGCCTTCGATGTTTATCCTTATATGGCGTCGTCGACGGTCCTCAAGGAGGACTCGATCAGGGTTTCGAAAAAGGTCCTGGTGACGTGGTCGAAGGCGCGCCCGGAACTGGCGGGGCGCGAGCTTTCGGATATCGCCAACGAGCTGGGCTGCGACATCTACGAGGCGGCGGAGCGTTTGCAGCCGGCGGGAGCGGTCTATTTCGCTATGAACGAAGAGGACGTACAGCGCATTCTATCGCATCCCAACGCCATGTTCGGCTCCGACGGCCTGCCCCATGACGAGCATCCGCACCCCCGACTTTGGGGCACTTTTCCGCGCATCCTCGGGCATTATTGCCGGGAGTTAAAATTATTCTCGTTGGAAGAGGCCGTGCGGCGGATGACCGGCTATTCCGCCGAGACCTTCGGACTTGTGGATCGCGGCGTGATCCGACCCGGCGCTTTCGCCGACGTCACTATATTCGACGAGGACAAGATCCTCGATGGCGCAACATTCGACGCCCCTAAGACCCAGGCGGCGGGTATCGACATGGTCATGGTCAATGGCCGCCTAGTCTGGCAAGCGGGCGCAGAGACCGGCACGCGGCCGGGTAAGGCGCTACGACACGGGGGATAAGGGTTAGCGGGAGCCGGATGAAAAATCGTAATGCCTCCCGTCGAAGAACGAGCAACAGTAAGTCAAAACGAAATACACCACCCACATTTTGTCATCCCGCCAAAGGACGGGACCCATTCCTATGGCCGTTCCGGCGACAATTACGTTACTAGCATCCACCGCCATTTCCCACCGTTAACAAAGGTGGCATGGGTCCGGCCCTTCGGTGGGATGACGACTGTCTATGTGTTGGCGCCGCTAGAGCAATCACGCTGTCACCGCATCCGGCGCGCCGACAGCGTCATCGATCAAAGACTCTCCAGGTTTGACAATCGAGAAGTCCACCGGAACCATGTTGATCTCCAAGGTCTCGCCGACTTGGCGCACCTGGGTATAGGTGGTGGTCTCCAATGGCCCGGTCTCCGGATAGTCCTCACGGAAATGCGCGCCCCTTGAATCCTCGCGCGCCAACGAGGCCCTGGCGATGACCCGGCTAACGTCTATCAGGCTTTCCAGGTTCATCCAGTCGTGCCAGGTAAGGTTGAAGGCCCGGTCGCCATCGGGCAAACCAGTCTCCCGTAATTCAGCTTCGACATCGTTCAGCCCCGCAAGGCCGCGGCGTAGGCCCTCGTCGGTCCGCAGGATCCCGACATCATCCCACATAAGTTGCCCAAGCCGATCGCGCAGCCCCGTGAGGTCACCAGTGCCCTTGGCGAACGGTGCCTCGGCCCGCGCAATCGCCAAATCAATGACACTCTCATCGGGGTCCCGGTGCATACCCGTCCTGGGAACCGCCGCCGCCATGGCGTCGCCGGCGATGCCACCAAAGACGGTGGAGTTCGCGACACCGTTGCCGCCCAGGCGGTTGGCGCCGTGAACGCCGCCGCAATCCTCGCCCGCCGCGTAAAGGCCAGGCAACGCGGATGAGCCATCGGTCTCAAATTCCAGGCCACCCATCATGTAATGTGCGGTCGGCACCACCTCGACCAGGCCGCTGGCGAGATCGAAACCACAATCGGCGCAACGCTCGACCATGCCCTTGAAGCGCTTGGCCACGCTTTCTGGGCCAAGGTGGCCCATCTGAATATGCACGCCGCCATTGGGGGTGGTGTTGCCGGCTCGCATCTCCGCCTGAATGCCGCGGCTGACGATGTCACGGGTCGCGCGCTCTCCCGCCGGATCGTAGCGGGTCATAAACCGCTCACCGTCACCGTTCAGCAGATAACCGCCGGCACCGCGCAACCCTTCCTCCAGGACCGTCCCGGTCATTCGGGTCTCGGTCCCAGCTAACAGGCCCGTTGGATGGAACTGCACCATCTCCATGTCGCGCAGCGCCAAGCCGAGCCTGAGCGCCATCGCCATGCCGTCGCAAGCCTTCTCGCCAGAGGGGGTGTGATACAGATACATGGTCGGCCCGCCGCCGGTGCCCAGAAGCACTGCCTTGGCCTTCACGAAATGATAACCGCCGGTGCGGATGTCTATCATCAGCACTCCGGAAAGCCCGGAGCCATCCGCCGCCGGAACCAGCGATATCGCCCGGTGCTCTTCCAGTTTGTTGAAGCCGCGCGCCCAGACCTGTTCCATCAGGCGGCCAATAATCTCGATTCCGGTCAGATCGCCCTTATGGACCGTGCGATCAAAGCTTTGGCCGGCGAAGGCTTTTTGATGCAGAGTTCCATCGGGGTTGCGGTCGAAGAAGCAGCCGATCTCGTTCTCCAGCTCGTGGATCCGCTCCACCGAGCCTTCGATTAGGCGCCAGGCGAGATCCTGGCGCGGTAGCCATTTCCCACCGACGATGGTGTCCATGAAATGCCGCTCAAGCGAATCACCCGGCGCCAACGCGACATTGTAGCCACCCTGAACCATGCGTGTGCAGCCGGACTTGCCGAGCAATCCCTTGGCCGCGATGGTGACGTCTAAATCGGGATTGGCCTTAAGTGCGTGCAAGGCCGCGAACAGCCCGGCGCCGCCGGAGCCGAGGATCAGGATGTCGGTGCTGGACCGCTCTATCGTAGGCATGACCGCCCTCACCCGAGATTGAACATGAAGAGTAGGCCGACGCTTAACGAGGCCGCGGCCCCGAGCCCGATCAACGCCTTGCGACTATCGCGCCAAGGTAAAAACTCCAGCACCAGGACCCTAAAACCAAGACTAAGGTGCAGGGCCAACAATACCACCAGCCCCCATTCGCCGACCTTGACCAAGGGCTGATCGGTCCAACGGATGGCCGCCTCAAGCGCCGCGTCGCTCTCGATTGCCAGGCCCAGGACCAGGAAATGCGCCGGCAGGAACAGCGCCAAAGCTAGACCCGACAGCCTATGTGCCATCGCCGCCAGAAATCCGGGATGGCGTCTGGACCCGCGGATCATGATCCGCCTCCGATCACCGCCCAGACCGCACGCAAGCCAAGGCCAAACAGAACCAGTCCGAAAAGCACCGTCGCGACATTCACCGACGGCCCGCGCCAGGAGAGCCATTCTCGCGCCAGATTGCGCAGCCCGATCGGCGCGTGCACCGCCGCTGCCAGCACGAAAAGGCCGTAGAAGCCCGCCCAGGCGACGTTGCCGCGGGTACGCTCCAAAATCTCCGCCGCCGAGAGACCGTCGCCAACCGCGTAAAGGATCAGCCCCAAATGGATCAGCACCAGCGGCCCCAGCAGCATCGCCGAGGCCCGTTGAACCAGATAAAGCCGCGCCTCGATCACGACAGATCACCCTTCATTAGCGCCGAAAGCGTCATGCGTTTAAGGCCCGCGATCCCGGCGGTGGGGTTGAGGCCCACCGGGCAATGCTCGACGCAACTGCCATGGGTATGACATGCGTGGCAGCCACCAACCTCTGAGGCGGCCTTTAGGACCCCGGCGCGGTCACCGTCGCGGACGTCATTGGCCAAGGTCCAGGCGCGGTTCAACGCCGCCGGACCGACATAGTCAGGGTTCCAGGCGACAACGTCACAGGCCGAATAACAGACCGCGCAGTTGATACATTCGATGCCGGCGTCGACGGCCTTGCGCTCTGGGCTTTCTGGCGAGATCGCCGCCATGGGCTCGGCACGCGTGACCGAGGGCACGAAGCGGCCGCGCGCGGCCTGCCATTTCTCGAAGAACGGCGTGAGGTCGGCGACCAGATCCTTAATTCGCGGCAAGTTACGCAGCGGCTCGATCCGGACGGGGCCGCTGGCCACCACCTTGGAAACATGGGTCCGACAGGTCCAGCGCGGCTTGCCGTTCACCGTCATCGCGCAGGAACCACACATCCCGACCCGGCAGGCAAAGCGATAGGCCAGCGCCGGCTCTCGGTTCCTTTGTATCCAGGTGACCACATCCAAAATGGTCTGGGATTCCCGGTGCGGCACCTGATAGGTCTCGAAGCGGCCTTCATCCTTGCCGCGCCAGATCTCGACCGTGAGGGTCTTGTCACTCATTGAATATCCGGTCCACGCAACCATGAAAGACGTCCCAGGAAATACCACGCCGGTCGCGGGCGCAAGCCGGGGAATTGGCGAAGATCAGGGTGGTGGTTTGAGCGGCGGTGAAATACCCGTCAGTCCGCGCTAAACTCTGTCATTCTCATTCCTCATTCGATCCGGCGGAGCCACGGTCATGACTAACGATTACAAGCACGTAGAAGTCAAACCCCTGTCCGGCGCGATCGGCGCCGATGTGCATGGCGTCGATATTTCCAAACCGCTCGCCGACGAGGTCATCGCCGAGATCCGAAAGGCCTATCTCGATCATCTGGTGATCTGTATCCGCGACCAGACCTTGGAGCCGGCCACCCAACTGGCTTTCGCCAAACGCTTTGGCGAGCCTATGGTCTACCCCTTCGTCAAGGGGTTGGAAGCATTCCCCGAGGTCACCCCGGTGATCAAGAGGGAAGACGACAAGATCAATTTCGGCGGTCTCTGGCACTCCGACACCACCTACGAGCAGATCCCGCCGATGGGCACGATGCTGTTTGCGCGCCAGATCCCGCCGGTTGGCGGCGATACCGAATTCGCTAACATGTACTTGGCCTACGAGACACTCTCCAACGGGATGAAGCGTATGCTTGACGGCTTGATCGCGGTGAACATTTCCGGCAAGGGCCGGGTGCAGAACACCCGCGCCGAAATGCGCAAGACCGCCGCCACCGACAAGACCGAGGACTCCTATCGCTCCGAGCACCCGGCGATCCGCACCCATCCGGAGACTGGCCGCAAGTCGCTTTACGTAAACGGCGCCCACACCACGAACTTCAAGGGATTGAGTGTCGAGGAAAGCACGCCGATCCTGGACTATCTCTATCGCCACCAGACCCGGCCCGAGTTTACCTGCCGGGTAAAATGGGAGGTTGGGACCCTGACGTTCTGGGATAACCGCTGTGCCCAGCACAATCCGTTGAACGACTATCACGGGTATCGCCGGGAGATGCACCGGGTGACCCTGCGCGGCGACAAGCCGGCCTAGGGCTGGAGCTGGCATGAGCAAGGCTTTCACCAAGGAAGATGATAACGCGCCGGAGATCGAGGAGCCGGATGAGCCGAACCCGTTGCCGGCGGGGGTGAAGAACTACATCACGCCGCACGGCTTCGAGGCACTGCGCGAGGAAGTCAAACAGCTCCGCCGGGTGGAGCGACCCAAGGTGGTGGAGGTCGTGTCCTGGGCAGCGGGCAACGGCGATCGTTCGGAAAATGGTGACTATCTCTATGGCAAGAAACGCCTGCGCGAGATCGACCGGCGCATGCGCTACATCCTGAAACGCCTGGAGATCGCCGAGGTTGTCGACCCGGCCAAACAGACCAACCGAGATCAGGTGTTCTTCGGCGCCACCGTGACCTATGCCGAGGAAGACGATACCGAGCATACGGTTCGGATTGTCGGCGTTGACGAGGCGCAACTGGAACGCGGCGAAGTGAGTTGGATTTCCCCCATCGCCCGCGCGCTCCTCAAGGCTCATGAGGGCGATGTCATAGAGCTCCGCGCGCCGGGCGGGATCAAGTCGATCGAGGTGGTCGAAATTCGCTACGCCGACAGTTGAAAGTTGGATCGACTTTCCTGGCTCCAAACAAATTTGGAATTGAGCCCCGGACGCCGCGCTAAACGGCAAACCTTTCCACCGCGTCGGGATCAAAGCTGAAGCCCATGCCCGGACGATCGGGAATTATGATCTCGCCGTCCACCATCTCCATACGTTCCTGGAACAGCTCGGTGAACCAGGGCATGTGTTCGGAATAGTTCACGTTGGCGGCGGCGGCGCAGAGCTGAAGCGAATGTTCGGTAAAGATATGCGGGCTGACCGGGATATCCAGAGCGGCGGCCATGTTGGCGACCTTGAGCCATTCCGAGACCCCGCCGACCCGTTCCAGGTCCGGCATCAGGATATCGGCGGAGCCGCGCTCCAGTATATCCTGGAAACCATATTTTGAATACTCGGTCTCACCACTGGCGATCGGGGTATCCAGCGCCTCGGAGACCCGGGCCGATCCGGCGAGATCATAAGCCTGGACCGGCTCCTCGAACCAAACCAGATTGTACTTCTCCAAGCCCCGGCCCAGCCGGATCGCGTGGTTAACCGTTAGCCCTTGATTGGCGTCTGCCATCAAGTCGATGCCAGGCCCAATCGCCTCGCGCACCGCCGCGATCCGCTCCAGGTCCACCGTGATATTCGGCAGCCCGATACGCATCTTCACCGCCTTGAAACCCTCGGCGATGAAGCCCTTGGCTTGCGCCTGAAGCTCCGGAATGCTCATGGTCGCCCACAGCCCGCCGCTGGCATAAGCCTTCACCCGGTCCCGCGCCCGCCCGAGCATCCGGCCCACCGACATGCCAGCTGCCTTGCCCTTGATGTCCCAACAAGCGCTGTCGATCGCGGCGACACCAAAGATCGTCACTCCCTTGTGACCGAGGAAATTGATCTCGCGCCACATGTCGACATAAAGCGCCTCGGTATCACGCGGGTCCTTACCGACAACCGTGCCGGTAAGCGCGTGCACCATGGCGTCAAGCACCGGTACCTTGTGCAACCCGATCGCCCAGAGATAGCTCTCGCCGGTAATCCCTTCATCGGTGTCGAGCCAAACCAATAGACCGGCGACCCCGGTGATCCGATGAATCGACGTGCCAATCGGGGCTGGAAACGGAATGTTGATCGCCTTGGTGCGGATGCCAGTGATTTTCATGTCGGTTTCCCTTATTCCGCCGCCACCGGGGGAAGGCGTTCCTCGGCGGCCGGCAATACCTTCAGCGCTGGCATCACCCGCTCGGCGAACAGCTCCATATTCTCCATGGCCAGCGCGTGCGGCATGCCGGCCATGGAGAATATGCCGGTGAAGCGGTCGGAGCCGAGACGATTGGCGATCCGGGTGATCTTCTCGACGCATTGTTCCGGCGTGCCATAGATCTGCAAATCCATGAAGAACTGGGTCGCGCCGTCTTCGTCCTTCTGCAGGGTCTCGGCGAATTTGCCGTAATACTCATAGCCCTTCTGGCCCTTCAGATGATCCTTGTGGAACTCGTAATGGGCCAGCACCGTCTTCCAATAGCCACCGATATATTCACGGGCCATTTCCTCGGCGCGTTTCTCATTCTCGTCGACGATGGTCCAGGTGGCGAAGATCGGCTTTGGCGCCGGCTCTCCATTCACGTCCTGGTATAGCGCCTTGTACTCGGCGAATTCCCGCTCCACATGCTCCCAGGGCTTTTGTGGGATCACCAGCAAACCCACGCCAAGCTCGGCCATGATCCGCGCGGATTCCGGTGAGACCGCCGCCGCGTAGGTCCTGCCGCGAAAGCTCTTGAAGGGTTCGGGGCGGATATCGACCCGGGGCTGATTATAGTATTCGCCCCCGAATTCCGCGTAGCCATTCTCCAGCCCGTTGAGAACCAATTGCGCCGCCTCGACGAAGCGGGGCCGGCTCTCGGCCATGTCCATGCGAAAACCGTCGAACTCCACCCGGCCAGCGCCCCGGCCAATGCCCAGAACCAGACGGCCGTTCGAAATATTGTCGAGCATGGAGATCTGCTCGGCGGTGCGGATCGGGTCCCGCCAAGGCAGCACGGCAACCATGGTGCCCAGCTCGGCGGTCTTGGTACGTCCCGCCATATAGGTCAGAAACTGCAGCGGGTCCGGGCACATCGTATAGTCGGTGAAATGGTGCTCGACACTCCACACCGACTCAAAGCCCAGCGGCTCGGCCATATCGGCCAGCGCCATTTCCTCTTGGTAGACTTCGAAATCCGGGCGGGCGCGTCCGGGGTTCTGAAAGATAACCGACATTCCGACATGCATGACCAGGCGCCTTGAAAAGTGTGAATTCCGCCCCCGTTATCGCGAGCCGGGGGCGGTGGACGCAACAGGAATTTGCGCTCCGTCTCCTGTCGCCGGTTGGGTTCTAGGTATTCAAAAAATTCAGCGCCAACCCGGCCCTCGGCCAGTCACCCGCCACGAGCGATCCCTTCCAGGACAGCGTGATATACGCCGTCTTCAACCCCTCGCCGCCAAAGCAGATATTGGTGGTGTACGGGTCGTCGAACGGCACGAACTCATGGGTCCCGCCCTCGGGGCTGGCCACGGTGATCCCACCGGTCAGCAAGGTCGCGACACAGATCTTGCCGTCGGCCTCGACCGCCAGGGAGTCGAACTTGCGTAACCCACCGTCACAAGTGACCAGACGACCGCCAGTGATCGACTCCGGAAAGCCGAGCATCTTCACCGTACCCGGATCGGAAATTTCGAAAGCATAGAGCCGCGCCGCCTCGGTCTCGGCGACATAGAGGGTCTTCTCGTCCGGCGAAAGACCGATGCCGTTGGGGGTCATCAGCGGCTGTATTACCTGTTTGATCTCACTGCCATCGGCCTTGGCCCAATAAACCGCGCCTCGGTCCATGTCACGGTGGCGAGCCTTGCCGAGATCGGTGAACCACATATCGCCATTGCGGTCGAAGACGATGTCGTTCGGTCCATTCAGCTTAACGTCGCCGCATTTGTCATACAACCGCTCGACCTTGCCGGTGGAAAGATCGACCCGCTCGATCCGCCCGGTCTTGTAGTCATCGCCCTGGCGGATCGGACGCGTGGTGCCGGCGCTCCCATCGCGCTCCCACTCGAAGCCGCCATTATTGCAGATATAACAAGCCCCATCCGGCCCGATCGCCGCCCCGTTCGGCCCGCCGCCGGGGGTCGCGATCACCTCGGTCCGCCCATCCGGCATCACCCTGGTCAGGGCGCCGCGCGCGATCTCCACCAAGATCACCGAGCCATCGGGCATCGCGATCGGCCCTTCTGGAAATTGCAGGCCGTCGGTGATGGTACGGAAGCTGGTCATGGCGGGTCTCCGGGAGGGTGATGGGTCATTTGGAGCGAGGATGGCGGGGCGTGGTCGGCGAGGCCAGCGATTTCAGCCTCCCGGCGCCATCGTTGGATCATCAATCCGATGATGGATGAAGCTGGAAAGGATCCCCCCAGGGAGCAACTTGCGAGTCAGGGTGATTGGCGTTTAGCCTGACATGAACGTCATGCACGACGAGCAAGCACCCGCCCAAGGAGGCAGCCCCATGTTTACCCTCTCGCAAGACGACATCAGCTTTATCGGCACCGGTCTGGTGCGCCCGGAATGTGTCGTGGCGACCGAGAAAGGCGATCTGTTCGCCAGCCACGCCGCGGATGGTGGCGGAATTTCAAGCCTCAAGAACCCGGACGTCCCAGAGTTTTTTCTCGCCAAGACCGGTGATATCCCCGACGGTTTTGTCCCCAACGGCTATTGCCTGATGCCGGACGGCTCGTTCCTGATCGCCAATGTCGGGGACGAGGGCGGGGTTTATACGCTGCATCGCGATGGGCGGCTGGAGGCTTTCATCACCGAGATCGATGGCAAGCAACTACCGGCCTGCAACTTCGCCAACCGCGATGACGATGGCCGAATCTGGATTTCCGTCAGCACCTGGGCAAGGGACCGGGATCTTTCCTTCAAGAAAGACTTCGCCGATGGGTTCGTGATCCTGATCGACGACAAGGGCCCGCCGCGCATCGTCGCCGAGGGCATCGGGTTCGCCAATGAGAACAAGGTCGATCCGTACGGCCAATGGCTTTATGTGCATGAGACCATGGGGCGCTCGATCTGCCGCTTCGCGATCAACGCCGATAACAGTGTCGGGCCGCGCGAGACGGCGGCGGATTATGGCGTCGGGATCTTCCCGGACGGGTTCGAGTTCGATTCCGAAGGCGGCATCTGGTGCACCAGCGTGGTCAGCAACCGGATCGTCCGGATCGCCCCGAATGGTAGCCAGCACATTGTCTTCGATGGTGGTGATCAGGATGTCACCGACCGGGCCGAGGAGGCCTATCAGAACGACAGCTATACCCGCGCGCATTTGGTCGACGGCCATGCCAGCATTCTGGGCAACTGCGCCAGCATTTGTTTCGGCGGGCCGGATCTGAAGACGTGCTTCATCGGCTCACTTGCCTCGGACCGGGTCGCCAGCTTCCGGTCGCCGGTCGCCGGCGCGGTGCCGCCGCATTGGAAATTCTGATCGGCTAACCGGCGCAGCATCAACGTTCCCGTGTTTTTGAGCCGTCACTTGTTCACCGCGCCATAATCCACCCGCCGCGCTTGCGCCCCGAGCATCATCATGGCAATCAATCAACATCCACCAAACGTCCAAAGCGAGGGAGAGTCCCATGGCGAGACCCACCAAGGTTGAAATCTGCGAGGTTGGCCCCCGCGATGGTTTGCAGGCCGAAGGTTATTTCGTGCCGACGGCCGACAAGATTCGGCTGATCAACAAGCTGATCAACGCCGGTGTACCGAGGATCGAGTTCTCCTCCTTCGTCTCGCCGCGCGCGGTGCCGCAGCTGGTGGACGTGGTCGAGGTGCTGGAAGGCCTGGACCGGACCAAGGGCACCGTGCTCTCGGCCCTGGTGCCGAACGCCAAGGGCGCGATCCGCGCCGCTCAAGCCGGTGTCGATGAGATCATCGTCTTCATGTCGGCTTCTGAAAGCCACAACATGAAGAACGTCAACCGCACGGTGGACGAGTCGCTGGCCGGCTTCGAGGATGTCGCCCGGATCGCCGGTGACGCCGGCATCCCGGTTCACGGCGCCATCGCCACCGCGCTCGGCTGTCCGTTCGAGGGCGATATGCCGGTCAAACAGCTGGAATATGTCGCCAAGCATTACAAGGAATTCGGCTTCACCGGTGTCGGCCTCGGCGATACCACGGGGATGGCGACACCGCCGGTGGTTCAGCGCGCGGTGCGGCATCTGCAAGACACGGTCCCCGATCTGCCAATTGGATTGCATTTCCACAACACCCGCGGCATCGGTCTGGTCAATGTGATGACCGGGTTGGACGAGGGCATCTCGCATTACGACGCCTCGTTCGGCGGCATGGGCGGCTGTCCGTTCGCGCCCAAGGCGACGGGCAACATCTGCACCGAGGATCTGATCTATATGCTGGATGAGATGGGTATCGAGACCGGTATCGACCTTTCCAAGATGATCGAGGTCGCCCAGGACGTGGAAGGTGTAATGGGACGCGAGCTACCGGGTCAGGTGATGAAGGCAGGTCCGCGCCTGCAACTGCACGGCATGGACGAGGTGGCCACCGCCGCCGGCTGATCCCTTCAGCCTGATTGAACTGACAGCGGAGCCCCACCATGGCGCTTTCCGGTATCCGGGTCATTGACCTGACCCGTATTCTCGCGGGGCCGTTCTGCACCCTGATGCTGGCCGACATGGGCGCCGAGGTGATCAAGGTCGAAAGCGCCAAGGGCGGTGATCCGGTGCGCCGCCAGGGCGCGATCAAAGACGGGATCAGCTGGTATTTCGCCCAGTTCAACCGAAACAAGAAGTCGATCCTGCTGGATCTCTATACCGACGAAGGTAAGGCGGATCTGGCGCTGTTGCTGGAAACCGCCGACGTCCTGGTCGAAAACTATCGCCCTGGTGTGCTCGCAAAAATGGGCTTTTCGCCGGAGCGGCTGGATGAGATCAATCCGCAGCTGATCCGGGCCAGCGTCAATGGATATGGGTCTTCCGGCCCTTATGTGGATCGCCCCAGCTTCGACTTTATCGCTCAGGCGATGAGTGGCTTCATGAGCGTCAATGGTCCACCCGACGGTGATCCGATGCGCGGTGCCCCGCCGATGAGCGATATGATCGCGGGCCTGTATTGCGCCTTCGGCGTGGTCACGGCGCTGCAGGCCCGAGAGCGCACGGGCAAGGGTCAGGCGGTAGAATCCAGCCTCACCAACGGCCTGATCAGCATGATGGCGTATCTTTCCGCCGAGTATTTCGCCACCGGAAATGTACCCAAGCGCACCGGCAACAACCATCCGATCGTCGCCCCCTATGGTCTGTTCCCGGCTAAGGACGGCATGGTGGCGGTGGCGCCAAGCCACGATGTTTTCGTGCGTCGTTTCCTTGGGGTGCTGGGTCTCGAACATATTTTGGAAGAAAACCGCTTTCGCACCAATCCCGACCGTATGGCCAATCGCCCAGTGCTGCTTGAAATCATCAACGAGGTCACCAAGCACGAGACCGTCGACCACTGGATCAAGGTGATCAACGAAGCCGGTTGCCCCTGCGGACGGGTGATGGACTTGGAAGAAGTGTTCTCGGACCCGCAAGTGCTCTCCCAGGAGATGGTTTTGGATATCGAGCAACCGGGCCACGGCACGGTTAAGGTCACCGGCTTTCCGGTAAAGCTGTCCGAGACCCCGGCCAAGCTGCACCGCCCGGCACCGAGGCTCGGCGAACACACCGATGAGGTTTTAGGAGCGCTTAAGAAACGATAGGGCGACCCTTCGACAGGGGTTTAACCAGCCGCTTCTGGAGGATCCATGCTTTTGTAGAGACAACGCATGTGCCGACAAGTGGAACGCCGGAACTGTTCTAAACCGTCAAATAACCTTTCACGGTCTCCAACAACCCTAGATCGAGGAAGACCCCCTCCGACTCGGCGCGGGCGCGGCGGGCCAGTCGGCCATCGCCGGGGACCCGTTCATCGGTGACCTCGGCATAGGCGCTCAGAAAATCCACCACCCTATCCGTGAATCCTGGTCCGTGCAGAATCTCGGGATCCATGGCGATGATCGTCTGGCCGCGATTGGCGCCCGCATACCCCTCGACATCGGGATCCGCGTCCTCGAAGGCGAAACGCCCGCCGGTTAGACCCGCCGCCAATAGTTCCACCATGAAGGCGATGGCGGAACCCTTGTGGCCGGCAAAGGGAAGCAACATGCCCCCATCAGTGGCGGCCTGTGGATCCGTGGTCGGCTGGCCATGCTTGTCGACGGCGGCGTTAGGCGGAATCGCTTCGCCGGCCTCGGCAGCAACCTTGATTTCCATCAGACTGATGGCGCTGGTCGCCATATCCCAGACGATCGGCTCGGCGTCGCGACGCGGGCAGGCGAACGCGATCGGATCGGTGCCGAACATTTTCCGGTTCCCGCCATGCGGGGTCATGTGCGGGCGCGAGACGACACAAGTGAACGCCACCAACCCGGCCTCAGCCAGCGGCTCCAGGTCATGACGCAACGGACCGATATTGTGGGCATTGCGCAGCACCATGGTGGCGATCCCGGCCTCTCGGGTCGCGCCGATGAAATCGTCGCGAAAACGCCGCATCGCGACCTGGCCATAACCATTGTCGCCATCGACCCGCAGCACGCCGGGACGCACCCGATCCAGGCTGGGCTCGCCCTTGCCGTTCACATGCCCGCCCCTAAGGCCGAACATATAGTTGTACATGGAGAAAAACCCGTGGCTGGCCGGCCCATCCCGCTCACAAAGAACGAGCACGTCGGCGAGCACCGCCGCCACGGCCTTTGAACAGCCATTGTTGCGGAAAACGTCATCCGCGAGCCCGCGAGCCTCGGAGAACGAAAGCTGGACCTTACCCCCGGTTGAACCGGTGTCGCTCATCAAGCGGTGCCGAGCAAGGCCCGGCGGAAGGCGGACTTGCGCTCGCTCGCGTCCATCGAGCGCTTGACGACGGGTGGCGGTTCGGTGCTGACACGAAGCAGCACGAAGCTGGAGCTGTTGGAATTGCGCAGGACCTGCGCCGCTTCCTCGATCTGGTCCTCGCGGACCACCGTGCGGGTCACCGGGATTGCCGAGCCCTGGGCGATGACCTCAAGGTCAACACCGCGTTGGGTGTGGCTCTCCTGATAGCCGGTCTCACCGTAATGGCCGTTATCGACACAAAGGATCGACAGGTTCGAGGGCTTCATGATCCCAACCGTCGCCAGGGTGCCAACATTCATCAGCAGCTCGCCATCGCCAGTCACCACCAGTACCCGCTTGTCGGGGCGGGACAAAGCCAGGCCGAGGCCCATGGCAGTCGCACCGCCCATGGCGCCGGCCATGGTGAAGATATTGTCGCCGTCATCCGTCAAATGCGCGATGTCCTTGGAGGCACCAGCGAGGCCGCAAACGATCAGCAGGTCCGAGGGATCGCCGACAATCGCCGGGACGGCCTGTTTGCGGTCGAGGAGTCTGTCTTCGCTCATGTCATTTCTTCCAATACAAATCGGCTTCCAATTTAACCCGTCATAAAGGCAACTCGGGCAATCAAAACGCCTTGGCGCCGATCAGCTTCTGGGTCAGTAGGACAGCAACGCCCTGGTTCGATTTATAGGCCATGTTGAGGGCGGCCTGGACGGTCGGCACCACCTCCTCTGGCCCCTCGGCGCGCAGGCAATGCATTCCCATCGCCTCGACCACCGGTTGAACGGCGGTGCCCATCGGGACCTGCCAGGGGTTCATCTCGCCGAACTCGCCGCGCATGGTGACCAGGGTGACAAAGGGGAATTGCCCTCCCTTGACCAACGCGAACATGTTCACACAATTGCCGACGCCACTGGATTGCATCAAAAGCACAGCTTTCTTGCCGCCGAGATGCGCGCCGGCGCACATCGCCACACCCTCTTCCTCGGTGGTCAACGGAACCGAGACCACTTCAGGATCTTCGATGGACCGGTTGATCAGGGTTTTGTGACCGCCATCCGGCACATAACAGAACAGGTTGACGTCGTTCTCGCGCAGAAGGGTGAAGAGATCTTCCTGCCAAGGGACTGCGGTCCCATATTCGGTGCTCATGATAGCTGCCCGGTTGATCATTGTTTGATCCCCAACTCTGCGACGTTAAGCGCGGCATCTCAATAGGCTCCAGAATCAGTGCCTGTTTTATCGGATACGTGGGCTAGCTAATCGTTTTCGGCCGTTGGCAGCAGGCAGCCGAGGTGTCTTGGTTCGCTTTTGCGCTTTTAAACCGCCACCAATCCAAGCACCAACCTCCCGCACCTAATCTCTTGCCAAGTCCCCCCATAGCAGCCAACCTTCGGGTTTCTGAATGCAATTTCCGGAGCCCAGATCGATGGAGCCCGACCGTTTTCCCTATAGTCCGATCGTCGACCGACCAAAACTGCGTTGGCCGAAAGGCGAGCGAGTGGCCGTCTGGGTATTGCCGAATGTAGAGCATTACGAATACCAACCCGTCTTCCAGAACGTGCGCGATCCCTGGCCGCGGTCACCGCACCCCGATGTGTTCGGCTACGGCGACAAGGATTATGGCAATCGGGTCGGTTTTTGGCGCATGACGGACTTGATGGACAAGCACGATATCCGCTGCACCATCTCTCTGAATTTCTCGGTGATCGAACATTACCCGGAGATTTTCGAGGCCATGGAGGCGCGCAACTACGACTACCTCTGCCACGGCATCTACAATACCCGATATCTTTGGAACCTGCCCGAGGAAGAAGAACGGGCGGTAATCCGTGATTGCGTGGATACGCTACGCAAGGCGACGGGGAAGCAATTGCCCGGCTGGTTCGGCCCAGCGGCGAGTTTCACCATCAACACGCCCGATCTGGTGGCCGAACTCGGCATCAAATACATTAGCGACTGGTATCACGACGACCAGCCTTTCCCAATGAAAACCCGGTCCGGAAAGCCATTAATCACCGTGCCCTATTCCATGGATATCAACGACGCCATCGAGTATCGGTACCACACCGAGGGTGAGGAGTTTTGCCGGATGATTTGTGATCACTTCGACACGCTATACCGCGAAGGTGCCAAGAGTGGTCGGGTAATGGCGATCGCGTTGCACCCCTACCTGTACGGCACCCCCCATCGAATCCGTTATCTTGACAAAGCATTGGCTTATATCAAAGAGCATAGCGATGTGTGGTGGGCAACGGGCGAAGAGATCGCCGACCATTATACCGCGCATTGTTTGCCCGATGTTCAGGTCCACCTCGCCTCCAGGGAGGGTTGAGCCATGAACGACGGTACCACCAACCTGTCTCAAACCACCCGTTACCGCCAAGGCGCCGGCTATGACCATGGGCACTTCCCTTACTCTCCCTTGAGTGAGCGCAAACCCGTTGCCTGGCCAGGTGGTGCGAAAATCGCCTGGTGTGTGTATCTCTACCTAGAATATCTCGAACTGGCCCCACCCGAAGGTACCGTGCGTGACCCACGTTATGGCGGCGCCCTGGGTAGTCACTTTCCGGACTATCTCAACTACTCACATCGGGAGCACGGCAACCGCGTGGGGTTCTGGCGCGTGCTAGACCTCCTGGACAAATACGGCATTAAGCCGACCGTCCCGGTCAACGCCATGCTGGCCGAGCGTTACCCCCGCATGGTCGAGGAGTGTGTAAAGCGGGGCTGGGAGATAGCCGGACACGGGGTCAGCGCGACCCAGATGATAGCGTCCCACCTTAGCGAAGAAGAGGAGCGCGCTGTTATCGGTCGGTCGTTGGACACCCTGCAGAAAGTATCAGGCGTCCGCCCCAAGGGCTGGTTCGGCCAGGACTTTTCTCAAAGCGCGCAGACCCCCGCATTGTTGTCGGAAGCCGGCTTGCGATACGTGGCTGACTTTCCAAACGATGACACGCCCTACGCCACCAACCACGGCGTGCTGATCTGCATGCCCAACCATGCGGAATGGGACGACACACAAATGATGGCGATACGCCGCCTGATGCCCTGGCGCTGGTGCGACGTGGTGAGCGAGGCCTTCGACTATCTGCACGCCGAAGCGCATCCTGCGGGCACGGTGATGACGCTGGCCATCCACCCCTGGTTGCTGGGTCAGGCTCATCGGATCAAATACCTGGACGCGGCCTTGGCGAAAATGACCGCCTATGGCGACGTCTGGCAGGCCAACGCTGGCGACGTAGCAACGCATTGGCGAGAGGCGCAGTAGGACCGTGGCTTCGTCCGATGAGATCGGTATCGGTTTGAAAAATAACCAAAACCGGACTTGGGCGCGTGAAACGCTTTCGGTTAAACTATAATCCCCTCATATCCAATAATTGGGAGCCAAAGCCATGGACGCCGTCCAGGAAATCACCAACTCAGAGGATCTCCGCGAACGCTATGGCGAGCCGAGCGAGCGCGCGGTGTTGAAGCAGATCGATCATATCGACGCGCATTGCCGAGCATTCATTGCGCTCTCGCCATTTTTAGTGATCGGAACCCAGGGGGCTGACGGCATGAGTGATGTTTCGCCCAAGGGCGACGCGCCGGGCTTCGTGTTGATCAGTGACGAGAAGACGCTGGTGGTCCCGGACCGGCCCGGAAACAACCGAACCGACACCCTGCTCAACCTGCTGGATAATCCAGGGGTCGGGTTGATCTTCCTGGTGCCGGGGGTGAACGAAACACTCAGAGTGAACGGGACCGCGCGGATCGTGACCGACGCGGCGGTGCTGGAAGCCATGTTGGTCAATGATCGCCCGCCTCGGTCGGCGATCGTGATTGACGTAAAGGAGGTCTACCTGCACTGCGCCAAGGCATTGATCCGCTCAAAATTGTGGACCGACGCGCACAAAATAGAGCGAAAATCCTTTCCAACCCTGGGCCAGATCATCACCGACCAGATCGGTCGGGGTGATGACGTGGCGGAAGCGGATAAGAGCATCGAAGAGGGTTACCGCTCCAAGCTCTATTGAGCCCAGAGACACCAGACGCGAGGCCTCACGCAACTTTGAAGCGAATTTTCTCTTAAATTCAGACACAAAGGCCGATGTCGCAACGGGTCGCCACCGTCATGTGGCACCAATTCAAAGAGGCGTGCCGCTTGCCAAATTTAAAGAAACTCGCGCCAGTGATCGTCCTTTTCGTCGGGCTTGGCCTCGTCTTCGCCACCGGGGCTGACACATATTTTTCTGTGACGGCCTTGCGCGAACACCGCGATGCCCTGACAGCGTTCGTCACCGAGCGCTATATCCTCGCACCAGTGATCTTCTGTGCGATCTACGCAATTTCTACCGCGCTCTCGGTACCCGGAGGAACGCTGCTCACGGTCAGTGGCGGCTTTCTGTTCGGCGCGGTGTTTGGTGTCGCCTACTCGGTACTCGGCGCTACAGTCGGCGCAACCTTGCTGTTCCTGGCCGCCCGCACCGCTTTTGGCGACTTGCTGCGGCGGCGCGCCGGCTCCGGAATCGACCGGATGCGGGAAGGCTTTCAAAAGAATGCGTTGAGCTATCTATTGTTCCTGCGGCTAGTGCCCGTCTTTCCGTTTTTCCTGATCAATCTCGTCCCAGCCTTTCTCAATGTGCGGCTCCCGGTCTATGTGATCGGGACCTTTATCGGGATAATTCCAGGCTCGCTCGTGTTTACCCTTGTCGGCAGCGGCGTAGACGAAATCTTCGCCCGAGGCGAGGATCTAACCCTGTCCTCGGTATTCAGCGTCGAAATGATGTTGGGTTTCACCGGCCTCGGCTTGCTGCCGCTGCTCCCGGTTATCTACAAGCGGATTCGCAGCTCGGCGTCGTAGCGCAGGTTTGTAGCGGGCGACGGCTACCGATAAGGGGAATGGTGTCTCTCCCAGGGCCAACTCTATACTTACCAGTCGATTCCCAGACCGAGGGCGATTTCGAGGCAAGAGCTGGGCCGGGGCCGAGGTTGGGGCAAGGACAGGGGTGAATGGAGGCACCCAAAGGCACAGCCGGGCTCAGTTTTTCGACCCATGCCCGGGTATTCATCTGGATTTTTTGTAGTCACTTGGTAATAAAATCATCGGAAAATTCGACGTCTTTTCAAACGCTTGCAAACCGGGGTATCCCGACTCGCAACGATCGTGCATTTTGCAATCCTGCGCATCACGCTTATCTAAAGCTAACTCAGCACTGCTGGACGCCTCATATGACACGTCATGAACTTGATTGGGAAGATGAGTACAGCGCGCCCAAGCTCAGAATCGTGCCGCGCGTGGCACGGGCCGGCGGAATGGGTATCGTCGGCCTGATTGGTCTGGTGGTGCTTTATTACGTCATCGGCATGGCCATGACTCACCGAGTCTCCGACGATATTAGCTTCGAGGCGGAGAACGTGGACCTGGGCGCCAGCCGGTCGGTGGCGATTACCGCAGCCTTGATCGATCGCGAAGTCAATGTGAACGACTGGGTCGCCAACGATCCGTTTTTCAAGCCCGGCGCGTTGCTTGATAACATGCCGAATTTTCAGCAGGGCGTGATTTATTCCCTCTCGCGTTTCGCGTTGGAATTATCGGACCAGTTAGGCCGTACCCGTGGCTCAAGCGAGGTCGACAAGGATCTCGACAAAGCGGCCGGGCTGTTGAAATACCCAGGTAATATCTGGATGTGGGACTTCTCCACGTCCTGGAAGCCGACGGCCCCGTCCGAGGATCAATACAAGGCCGCGCGCCAATCGCTGCTCGCCTATAACAAACGCTTGGCGTCGGGTGAGGCGATGTTTGAGCGTCGCGCAGATAATTTACAGGCGACGCTGCTGCGGTTTACCGCCGATATCGGTTCCAGCTCGGCGATTATCGACCAGCACCTGACCCTGGCCGGCGGCTGGGGCTTTGATACCACCGTCGATGATGTCTTCTATTCCTCCAAGGGGCGGCTCTACGGCTATTACATGATTTTGCGCGAGATGGGCCAGGATTTCGACAAGGTAATCGCCGATCGCGAGTTGACGTCGTCCTGGGCCCGGATGCTGGAATCCCTGAGGCAGGCGGCGGGCCTGGATCCACTCGTCGTCGTCAACGGCGCAACCGACGGCGCGGTGATGCCCAGCCATCTGGCGTCACTTGGCTTCTATCTGCTACGGGCCCGCACCCAGCTTCGCGAAATCGTCAATATTTTGCAGAAATAGGATCGATGAGGCTAATTTCGCATCCCTCGGATTACGAAAAACGCCTTGCCGCGAGACATGCTCGCCGTCTCAACTTCCGCCGTGCCTAAGGGGAGCCGTCCTCCAGACGATCGATCTTCCCGTGCATAAGTTCGTTCTCCATCGTGGTCTCACCGACTTTGCCCTGCAGGCGGGGAATTTTGTCGTGGTGGTGGTCGCGGACTCGCTCCTTGTGCGCCATTTCAGCAGTGCGCTCGACCCGGTCACGCCAATCCGAGGCAGGGCGGCGGTCATCTTCAACTCCCGTGACCGCAATTCCAAGGACGCGCCGCGCCGGCGGCTATATCACGTCCTTCTTCAACAATCCGTCCATCTCGATGTTCTCAAGTTGCGGTTCCTTTAAC
>JAPKDN010000273.1 GCA_028822575.1 Alphaproteobacteria bacterium
TCCTGGCTTCGGTCCTCACGATTATCGGCTTTAATAGCCTCATTGGTTATACCGCTTATATCGGGGCCGTGTCTGGGGAACACAATAGACGGTAAAGATATTCAATCACATTTCAGGCGTAATTTCGTTCATACAGACCCACTGAGACCGCAGTCTCCCGTGCTTCCGACCACAAGGAAGACAAGGCGCCTAGGTTTGCTGGCCCGGGCGCACCGGATTGGGCGGGGGCCGGCCGGCGTTCCAATGCTCCAGGTTGTTCACCACGGCGACCGACATTTGCTCGCGGGTGTGATGTGTTCCGGACCCTATATGCGGCAGCAGAACCACATGCTCCATCTCGATCAGGGCGTCCGGCACATGCGGCTCGTGCAGGAAGGCATCGAGACCGGCACCCGCGATGACCTTGTTCTTCAACGCCTCGATCAACGCGCTTTCGTTGACCACCGTGCCGCGCGAGACGTTAAGCAGCACGCCGTCCGGCCCCAGCGCTCTCAGCATCTCGGCGTCGACCAGATCGCGGGTGTCTTCACCGCCAGGAACGATCAGCATTAGGATATCGACCGCCCGTGCCAGCTCCAGCGCAGAGCTGACATAGGTATAGGGCACGTCCTCTCGCCGGTTGCGGTTGTGGTAGAGTATTTCCAGGTCGAAACCCTCGGCCCGCCGAGCCACCGCCTTGCCGATGCGGCCCAAGCCAAGGATACCGAGGCGTTTGTTCCGTAAGGTGCCGGTCAGGGGAAACATCGCCGTGGGCCAAGCGCCAGAGCGAATGAAGCGGTCGGCCTGGGGCAACTGGCGTACCGTCGACAACAGCATGCCCATGGCGGTGTCGGCGACTTCCTCGGTGTTCACATCCGGCGTGTTGGTCACGATAACGTCGCGCGCGGCGGCCGCGACGACGTCGATGTGATCGCAACCGACACCAAGCGCCGCGACCAGTTCCAGCCGCGGAAAGCGCGCCAGAAACGCCTCGTTCACCACGACGGAGTCGATATGGCCCGAACCGACCATACCAACGGCCACGGCGCGGAATTTCCCCGCCATCTCCGCCGCGAACTCGGGAACGGGCGCGAAATCCTCTATCCGATGAACCTGGAACAGCTCGTCCACGCGTGTCTCTGGGGCACCGAAGAGGCGCCCGATCAAAAGCAAGTCGGGTTTACTGGGCATCGGGGAGGAGTCCAATTGTTTGGCTTCGGGGCGCAATGGTGAGAGGATTTTGCACGCCGCGAGACATTGGCTCAAGGAGATCGCTCATGGAAACCGTCGAAACCGATGCCCGGTTGGAAGACCGCTTTCGGATTGAACAAGTCATGCGCCGCTGGGCGCGCGGCGTTGATCGACGGGACTGGCCCCTAGTCAGAACGGTCTTTCACCCCGGCGCCATCGATGACCACGGGATGTACAAGGGCGGGATCGATGGATTGGTGGAGTGGCTCGACGGGCGCCACCAATGGATCACCAAATCGATGCACGTGCTCGGCAATATGACCATTGATTTCGCCGGCCCGGATTTGGCGCTGTGTGAAAGCTATGTGGTCGCCTATCAACAATATGACGCCAGCCCCGGCGCCGATCCTAGTCATATCAAGGCGGCGTTGGGCCCAGGGGTCGAGCCCTCCGACTTGCCGATCGACGTGGTCATGCCGGCGCGCTATGTGGACGAGGTAACACGGCGCGACGGCGTCTGGCGGATCCGCGACCGGGTCACGGTTTTCGAGGGGCGTTACTTCCTTGCCGCCGATGACGTCGCGCTCGACCCGGCTTGGACCGTCGGCCGCCGGGACAGCGATGATCCGTTATACGTGGCGCGGCGACGGCTTGGCATCGCGTCCGATTGACCTTGGTGGGAGGCTGGAAACGTGCATTGGAAGCGAACCCTGCAACTGGTCGACGTTCATTGCGAGGGTGAGATCGGGCGTGTGATCACCTCGGGCGTTCTGGATATTCCTGGCGCGACGGTCGCCGACAAGCTTGCCCATATCAACACCACCGATGATTCACTGCGGCGCGCCTTGGTGCTGGAACCTCGGGGCGGACCGACGGTTGCGGTGGTGCTGTTGCTGCCCGCGACGCGACCGGAAGCGGATGTCGGCTTCATATTGTTTCTGGCGGACCAAGCCTACCCGGTGTCCGGGTCCAACATCATGTGTGCCGCGACGGCGCTGATCGAAACCGGCGCGATCGAGATGGTCGAGCCGGAAACGCCTGTGGTGTTCGATACCGCCGCCGGGCTGGTGACCGCGGTCGCCGAGTGCGGCGCGGGCAGGGTCCAACGGCTGCGCGTCGACATGCCGCCAGCCTTCGTGGATCGGCAGGCCGCCACGACCCAAACGGCTGAGTTTGGACCCGTCTCCTATGATTTATGCTTTGGCGGCATGTATTTC
Source organism: Alphaproteobacteria bacterium (assembly GCA_028822575.1). The sequence continues at coordinate 2,388 of JAPKDN010000273.1, forward strand.
GCGATTATTGATGCTGGCGATGTCGGGCTGGAGATCACCCCCGACAATGCCGCGGTCCTGGCGCGAACTGGCGTCGCGCTGCGTAACCAGATTGCTGATGAGATCTCGGTTCAGCACCCTGAAATCGAGGATTTCAACGCCCTGACCCATGTGATGTTCACGTCCGAAGCAAGCGATGGCGCGATCCTGACTTGCACGACAATGCGGCCAGGGCGCGTTGATCGCTCGGCTTGCGGCACGGGGAGCGCGGCGCTCGCGTCGCTTCGGGTCGCCAATGGGGCCAATAAGGTGGGCGATACATTGGCCACCCGGTCGATCATCGGCGGTGAGTTTGAAACTCGTATCACCGACACGGCGCGGGTCGGGTCCTTCGAGGCGATCCGCTCAACGCTTTCGGGCCGTTGCTGGATCTATGGAATCAGCCAGGTTGGCATCGACCCGACGGATCCGTTTCGCGCGGGCTTTTCGCTGCCGGATACTTGGGGCGGGCTAATCCGGAGCTGAGTGTGCGTTTGCGGAACGGCTCGCTAATTCGACATTCAAGAGGGGGAGAAGCACGATGGATACGTTGACCCGGAGTTGGTTGGACGATGCGCCGGCGGTTGAACTGGCCGAACACGCGCTGGATGCCATTGACCGGCACAACGCCACATTCAACGCGGTCCTGACGCCGCTGCCGGATATGGCCCGCGCCGCCGCCGAGGCGTGTGACGCGGCACGGCGAGCCGGCCGCCGGCTTGGGCCCCTGCACGGCATGCCGATTACCCTAAAGGACAATATCGACGTCGCCGGTATCCGCACCACGGTCGCCTCCGACTTCTTCGCCGACAATATCGCGACCGAGGACGCGGAAATCGTTGGTCGCTTGTGCCGCGCTGGGGCGGTAATCGTCGGCAAGGCCAACCTGCATGAATTCGTCGTCGGCGCCACCACCCAAAGCCAGCGCTTTGGCCCTTGTTATAACCCGTGGAACCGCGCGCATATCCCGGGCGGTTCGTCCGGCGGGTCGGGCGCGAGTGTCGCCGCCGGCATGTGCGTGCTGTCGATCGGCAGCGATACCGGAGGGTCCGTGCGCGGGCCCGCGTCCTTCAACGGCGTGGCCGGTCTCAAGCCAACCAACGGGTCGGTGCCGAACCGGGGCACCTTTCCCGTAAGCCCGCCCCATGACACCCCAGGACCGCTCGCCCGCCGGGTAGAGGATCTAGCGGCGTGTTACATGGCCATGGCCGGTTTCGACCCCCAGGACCCAACCTCCGAGGACCGCCCCGTGGCCGATGTCATGGCCACTCTGGATGCTGGGATCGAGGGCATGACAATCGGCCTGCCTCGGCCGTTCTTTTATAATGACTTGCAACCCGAGGTGGCCGCCAATACCGAGGCGGCGATCGCGGTGCTCACCAGCCTTGGCGCCAAGGTGGTCGAGACCGAGCTGCCTGATGCCGCCGAAGCGTGGCGCCTGCTGTCGACGGTCATCGTCATGACCGACGCGGCGGCTCTGCACCGCGAGCGGATGGAGACGGAGTCGCAACGGATGGGCCGCGATGTCTATGACCGCATCGCCGTAGGCCGCGATGTCGGCGGCATGGACTATGCCGAGGCGCTGCGTTTCCGCGAGCATTGGCGCCAACGGGTGGCATCTCATTTCCGGAGTGGCATAGATATCCTGGCCATGCCGACGACGCCGTTCACCGCGCCGCCCGTCGACCCCACGGCGGACATGGGGCTCACGTCCAACCGTATCAATCGTAACAACTTCCCTTGGTCGATGGCGGGGGTGCCCGCGCTGTCGCTACCGAGTGGGTTCGACGCGAATGGGATGCCGACGGGGCTGCAGTTGGTGGGCGCGCGTTGGCACGAGGCTAGGCTATTGACCGCCGGCAAGGCTTTCCAAGGCGCAACCGACTGGCACCTTCGCGCGCCGCCACTCGGCTAAAGCGGAAGATTTACTTCTTCACTCCGACCTAAAAACGCCCTAGCCGTGGGCCCGGCGGCGCGCGCGCATGCGCTCCATCATCGCCGTCTGGGCCTCGGCGGTGCCGTCGTGAAAGGTGCCGAACAATCGGTCCAAGGGCGTCAGGCTGCCGCCATAGTTACATTCGAAATGCTTGTGATGCAGGTAGTGGAAATGCGCACCGCCTTCGATATCGAGTTTGTCGTTGACCTGCAGTTTCTCGTACCCGCTATGGGATAGGGCTGGCAGGAACGCGGCGAGCTGGATTTGGAACAGGGCGTTCACCGGATGCAGCGCCAGGGCCCATTGGACGACCACTGTCGAGAAATAGATGATGTGCTCCACCGGGTGCATGGCGAGGCCCGACCAGGGGCCGACCTCCACATTGCGGTGATGCAGGGCATGAAACCTCTTGTAGAGGAATTTGGCGTGCAGCAGGCGGTGGCCAAAGTAAAAATGGAATGAGTGGATCAACGGCGCGAGCAGCACGAGCGCCGTGAACCATCCCCAGAACAGCACCGGTTGGTTCGCGAGATCCACGAACCCGAGATATCCGTTGGCGAAGGCCCAATAGGTGCCGGCTATGGGCCATGCAGCCGACCTCGCGGAGGCGGTGTATCGCCATGAGCACTTGATCGGCGATTGAAGGTCCAGGCGGCTTCCTTACTATAGCTGGACGGCGATGTCGTCGCCACGGCGGTCAGCGCCAGATGTGGATAGCAGGCCAGGTCGAGTCTCGCCGGCCGACTTTCGATCCAGCACCACGCCAGATGCTTGACCG
>JAPKDN010000274.1 GCA_028822575.1 Alphaproteobacteria bacterium
GTATGGCGGCGATTGGCGGATGATCATTTACCTCAACCAGGTCACCTACGCGGAGCACATCGCCTTGATCAAGGGTGATATCACCACCGATGCTCCGGTGCTCGTTAGAATGCACGCCCTTAGTGTGATGGAAGACGTTCTGGGCGACCAGTCAGGCTCTCGCGGTGGTGGTGAAATTCAGACCGCCATGGGCACGATCGCCGAAGAGGGACGAGGTGTTATCGTGATCATTCGCGAGCCGACGCCGACAGCATTGTCCGACCGAGTTCGCAATATGCTAAAGGCTCAGGCCGAGGGGCGTCGGACGGAGAACGAACTTAGGGACTATGGTATAGGCGCTCAGATCCTTTCCGACTTGGGGATCCGGAATATGATACTACTTAGCAATACACGGCGCACTGTTGTTGGTTTGGAAGGCTATGGCCTGACAATCGTCGAACGGCGTCGAACCCAACCGGAACACGACGAGCCAAATTTATGATAAGAGTTTTGATTGTCGACGCTGACTTTTATCGGGACCTGGCTGCCGAAATGGTGCGTGGCGCGATGGCGGAGCTGGATGCGCGCGGTATTTCCTATGATCGTGTTTCGGTACCTGGCGCCTTGGAAATTCCCACGGCGATTTCCATCGCGTCCAAGCGGATCGATGGGCCTGCTTATGATGGCTATGTCGCTCTGGGATGCGTAATCCGGGGTGAGACCTCCCACTATGATGTTGTCTGTGGTGAAAGCGCGCGCGGCCTTACCGAGCTTGCCTTGATGCGGGATCTTGCGATCGGCAACGGGATCCTTACTGTTGATAACAGTGATCAGGCATGGGTGCGGGCCGGCGTCCACGGCAAGAATAAGGGCAGGGACGCGGTGGTCGCCTGCCTAAGCCTGGTTGATCTCAAGGTGAGGTATAGAGTTTGACTTCCCCGCGCCGTACCGGCCGAAAAGAACGTAAATCTGTGCTCCGGCCGCGCACGACGTCACGCCTTGCCGCCGTGCAGGCCTTATATCAACTGCAGATGACCGACCGCTCGGTGGAGATCGTCGTTGAGGAGTTCGTGGCTCATCGGCTGACCGAACTGGAGGACACGACCAGTTTCGGCGTCGCCGATGAGGAGCTGTTTCGCGACCTGACCCTTGGAACCGCGCAGGCGCTCGAATCAATCGATGGCATTATCGCTGATACCTTGGTCGAAGGGTGGTCGCTGGAACGGTTGGAAAGTACACTTTTGGCGATATTGCGCGTTGGCGCCCATGAACTACTCGATCATGGTCAAACCCCGACGGCGGTCGTAATTAGTGAATATGTCGATGTAACCCACGCGTTTTATGATGATACTGCGGCCGGCCTGGTAAACGGCGTCCTGGACCGGGTTGCTCAGGTCGTGCGGGAGCGTGACGGTATCGATGAAGAGGACTATGAACACGTCGCGGCGGACAATGGTCAGGTGACGGAGAATGATGGGGCGGAGTAGGCCATGGGGCTGGGCGAGTTCGGCCGCATTGAGAAATATTTCAAGCCGCTCGCAGCTGGATTTCCGGGCGCGCTTGGGCTGAACGATGACGCGGCGATTTTAACGGTCTCCGACCTGACGCGGCTGGTGGTTTCGAACGATGCGGTGGTCGCCGGGGTTCATTTCAAAACCGATGATACACCTAATCTGGTCGCCCGCAAGGCTTTGCGGGCTAATCTTTCCGATATGGCGGCGATGGGCGCAGAGCCGTGGGTATATACCTTGACCCTCGCGCTTGGCGCCGGTGACGCAGAGGCCTCAGACGCGTGGGTCGCGGGGCTTGCCGACGGACTCGCGTCGGATCAGGAACATTTTGGCATTCACCTTATTGGTGGAGATTCAGTTACGACGCCAGGCCCAACCATGCTGTCGATCACGATCTTTGGCCGGCAAACCGGTGAGGGCGTTCTGAGGCGTGACGGCGCACAGGTGGGGGATGATATTTATGTGTCTGGCACGATCGGCGATGCGGCGCTTGGGTTGAAACTGTTGAACGGTGATATCGATGGAAATGACCAAGACATGGCCGCTCTGTTGATCGATCGATATCATTTACCTCGACCGCGGGTCGCGTTGGGGGTCGCGCTGTTGGGTTCCGCGCACGCGGCGATGGATGTTTCCGATGGGCTTGTTCAGGATCTTTCGCATATCTGCGCCGCGTCGTATCGGGCGGGCGTGATCTTTCGCGCCAACGTGCCGCTTTCAATTCCTGCGCGCCGCTTATTGGACGATGGCCAGGTATCCGATGATGATATTCTGGGAGGTGGTGATGACTACGAACTTTTGTTCACGGCCCCCGCCTCGGCGCGTGACGAGATCGTCCGACGGGCCGTCGCCGCTGGAACGTTGGTAACCAGGATCGGTAAAATTGGCGAAGGCGAGGGGGTGACGGTGCACGATAGTGACGGACAACTGGTGCCGCTTCGCAAGCTAGGGTACCGTCATGGTTGATCCGAGCCGCCGGAGCCGGACGGAAGAGGTGATCGGTCAAACTTCATGAAATTGGTGATAATCCTGGTGGCGGTCCTCGCTTTGGTGGGTGGGGGCATTTTTGGCACGGCGAACCTCGCGCCGGGCCTGCTGCCGCCGATGGTGCTGACAATGCTTGGTCAGGAAGTGCCGCCGGAGCCGGAAAAGCCCGAGGTTGAGCCAAGGTCCGATGCGACCGTCCTGATCGATCTCGAGCCCATTCAAATCCCATTGTTTCGCAACGATGACGTCGACCGATTCTTGATCATGCATATTCTGGTTGAGGTGCGCCCAGGTCCGGACGCGGATTTGGTGAATCGGAAACTTCTACGTCTGATTGACACGTTCATCACTTACGTTCATGCATTGAATGCCTTGGATATCGAACCCGGCATCAACGATCGAGCGTTTCTCAAGTCGCGGTTGTTGGTTAAGGCAAACGAGGTTTTAGGCGAGGGAATTGTCGTTGACCTATTGTTCGTGAATATATTCGAGCGACCCTTCAAATAGCCGCCGCAGCTAACCCAGCGAGCCTTCCATGATCGCGCGTGATCCGACCGTCCGGAATGTAATCCTGCTGGCATGTTGCCAAGCGTTGTCCATGTCAGCGATGTTCATGTCTATGACAGTGACCGCCTTGGTCGGTCAATCTCTGGCGCCTGACCCCGCACTTTCCACCTTGCCATTGGCGCTGCAATATACCGCGACGATGCTCACGACCATGCCTGCATCATTGCTGATGCGCCGGGTCGGTCGGCAAATGGGATTCTCTATTGGGGTCGTGATTGGCGTCATGGGCGCCCTGCTCGCGGCGCTGATGATTTTTGAGCGGAGCTTCTTGGGTTTCTGCACCGGGTCGGTCCTAATAGGCGCTTTCATGGGCTTTTCGGTTTTCTACCGTCATGCCGCCGCAGATACCGCCAGCGACGCGTTCAGAAGCAAGGCAATCTCGATGGTCATGGCCGGTGGCGTGGTCTCGGCGCTGCTTGGGCCCGAACTGGCGAAGCAGTCGTATGATCTGTTCGATATAGATGGTGTCGGCACGGTGACCTACGCCGGTTGCTTCGTCGTGGCTGCCGCCTTGCAGGCATCAATCCTGATTTTCCTCAAGTTCGTCAAGATACCGCGTGAAACCGCCGAGCAGCAGAAGGACACCGGGCGCCCATTATCGGAAATTGTCCGCCAACCCCGATTCGTAGTCGCCGCGTCTGGATCGATGATTGGATATGGCGTGATGAGCTTTGTTATGACCGCGACGCCGCTGGCGATTGTGGCATGCGGATTCTCGTTTGTTGATTCCGCCTTTGTGATCCAATGGCATTCCTTCGCCATGTTCGCGCCTTCGTTTTTCACTGGTTCCCTGATCAGTCGGTTTGGCGTCCTGCCGGTTATGCTGACTGGGGCCGTTGCCTTGATCGCTTGTGTCGGCTTTACCGTATCGGGCATTGAGCTCTATCAGTTCTGGTGGGGTTTGGTGATGCTCGGAATTGGCTGGAACTTCCTATTTATTGGCGGTACTAGCATGCTGGGCCAATGTCATACTCCAGCGGAAAAAGCCAAGGTTCAAGGGTTGAATGACTTCATGGTTTTCTCCACGGTGACGGTTGCTTCATTCTCGGCGGGTGCGATTTTTTATTACTTTGGATGGATGGAAACGAACCTCAGCGTGTTGCCGCCGATCGCCATTGTTATCGTCCTGTTATTCTGGTTGATGCGACATAATCGTCCGGTTGTGGCCACAGGAGACTAAAAAGCCTCTCAAAATAGGCCATCGCGGTTGCCAGACACTTTTTTTTTGCTATATTCCGCGCGTTTTTTGCTATGTTCCCCGCGATTTCGTGCATTCGATCATTGAGATCGTTGCCCCGTGTGCGTGTCAGGTATCTCTAACTGCCGGTGGCTGAGTAGCGCTAGCCGGACAAATCGTCCAGGCGCGACGTCAATTGAACCGATGAAGGATCCTCGAACATGAATGAAATGTTCACCCTCGTGATTGTCTGTGGAGCATTGGCATTACTCTACGGCGTCCTAGCGGCGCGCAGCGTTCTCGCGGCCGATGCCGGCAACGAGAAAATGCAAGAAATCGCCGCCGCTATTCAAGAAGGCGCAGCCGCTTATTTGAACCGGCAGTACTCCACAATCGCCATGGTCGGCGTCGTGGTTACCGTCATCCTCGCTTGGTCGCTCGGCATGACGGTCGCTGTTGGCTTCGTCCTTGGCGCCGTGCTTTCGGGGATCGCCGGGTATATCGGCATGTATGTCTCTGTTCGCGCTAACGTGCGTACGACCCAGGCCGCGACGGTCGGAATGGAGCCGGCGTTGGACATCGCTTTCAAGTCCGGTGCGGTCACTGGCATGCTAGTGGTTGGCCTTGGCCTATTGGGCGTCGCCGGATACTACTTCTTCCTGCTCGGTCATTATGACACCAGCACCGTCGCCGGAATGCGGCATTTGCTGGAAGCGCTTGTCGCGCTTAGCTTTGGCGCCTCGTTGATTTCGATCTTTGCGCGTCTCGGCGGCGGAATCTTCACCAAAGGCGCTGACGTTGGCGGTGACATGGTCGGTAAGGTCGAGGCGGGCATCCCCGAGGACGACCCCCGCAACGCCGCCTCGATCGCGGATAACGTAGGTGACAATGTCGGT
>JAPKDN010000275.1 GCA_028822575.1 Alphaproteobacteria bacterium
TGATCAACTTGGCGATCGCGCGCTTGCACCGGGGTGCGGTCAACGAGGCGATAAAGAACCTGCAAAACCTGGTCGACCAGGCCCCGACCAAATCGACCTAGATGACAAGCTGGGCGGCGCGTTGGAGGTTGGAGGCCAATTCGAGACGACGCTGCACTGGCGACGGTGGCTGGTTTGCCTGATGGCGGACAACGCCGATGTATATAGAGGCGCCACTAACGCTCAGGAGATGACCGGCGATGGCTCCGGCGGGCACCACTTACTGGACCATGGATTGATGGTCAAACCAAACGCAACCGCTTGGTTTCGCGCCGCGAGGGGTCAGAACCGGGTGGCCCGCCGCAGTGAAGAGATTGACCGGAGCTACGACCGCGTAAACCAGTTTCTGAGTCAAGTCGAGACAGAATTACTTGGAGTTGCGGATCCATAACGGGAGGCTGTCGTAGCCATTTTTCCTTTCACTTATCATCACCGGAACAATCGAGAACTAGCGCGCCGCATCGCCTCGCTCAACCTCGCTGCTTGCCTGGAACTGGGTTGGACGGCACCCATATGCGTCGTCCGTCCAAACCAGCAGGGCGTATCCGTGTCGTCATCGTCTCGGTGTTTCTGGGCTCCCACACGATCGGCAAACTGTTCTGCAAGATCCTCACGAAATTGCCGTGTGAGCGCTTCGAAGTCGAAGCCGCCTCCCACGCCAAGACCGACGGCGCGTCTTAGGTAAGCCAAAAGCGCGCCGCCAACGTCCAAGTCGTCTTATCTCATGATCTGGCCCAGGCAAGGGCACAACTCGCGGCTGTGGAAGCCGATATTTTGCTCTATCTCGACATCGGCATGGATCCGTTCACCTACTACCTTTCCCACGCTCACCTAGCATCGATCCAAGCGGTTTAGGTTGGCCAGAGCACTACTCAGAACGGACCATCCTGCTCGACAAATTCCCATCCTTTTATAAGCGTCCGCCCAAAATCGGCAGGTTGCTTGGGAGAAAGAATCTGGGATTGTCGGAGGCCACGACGCTGTACATTTGCCAAACACAAACGCTTTTCAAAATACATCCCAATCATGACGATGTGTTCCTGGAAATCCTGTACCGCGATCCGAATGGGCGATTGATTTTGATCGGATCGACTCAGCGCATCGAAACCGAACGCCTTCGCACCCGCCTCGCGGAAGCCGGACCGAGCGTCATCGACCGGGTGCATTTTTAGCGTCGAATGAACAGTTTGGAATACCTCGCCTTCGTCCACGCGGCTGATCTGTCGGCGAAGACTTTCGGCTTCGCCGGCGGCAATTCAACCTTCGAAGTCCTGTCCATCAAAACACCAGTTTTAGCCTATGCCAGCAAGCATATGCGGGCACGGGTAACGATGGGTATGCTCAGTATGATCGGTCTTAGCGACTGCGCGGCTACAGACGAGGAAAGCTTCGTTTCGATTGCGCTGGAACTGGCGAACGATACCATGAAAAGCCGACGAGGTCCGGCGCCGTGTCCCTGACGCCCCTCCTTGTTCGAACGGAAGAGCGCAGCGGACAGCTTGTCTGCCTTCCTTGCACCCACGGCCGACGCATCAAGGACCGGAGGCTGGCTAAAGCCAGGTGTTCTGTCGGTACACTAGAGGTTTCCGGCTCCGAGCATCACCGATACGATTTCACGCCCCTCCCCGGTGCGATTTGTCAGCCAATCGTGCATAAACGTGGCCTTCCTTGATTGACTAGTTGGAGCGCTTTGAAATGGACGTCGTGGGGCTTGGAATTCACTATGAGGAATTGCCGATAGGCCGTCAGTTCCAGACCGTGGGCCGGACGGTCACCGAGACCGATATCGTCAACTTCATCAGCGCCACCGGCATGCTTGAAAATCTATTCACCGACGTCGAATATCTCAAAACTAAAAGCGCCATCAAGGGTCGGGTCGCGCCTGGCGCGCTGGCTTATTGCTTCGCCGAGGGACTGCTCGTCCAGGCGACGATGCAGCATACCGGCATGGCGTTCTTGAACATGGAACTCGACGTGCACGGCCCCACACTCGCCGGCGACACTATTCATGTAGAATGCGAAGTGATCGAGGCACGCCTGACCCGCCAACCCGGTAAGGGCCTGGTCCGCACCCGCAACCGGATCATCAATCAGAAGGGCGAGTGCGTTATCACCTACACGCCGCTTCGGATGGTAAAATGCTTGGACGACACACTCTGCCGAGAAGCGGCGGAGTAGACGGATTGGATTGCGCGTGAACGTGGCTGACCAAACCCAAGACAACAACCAGGGCCCGCTCACCGGGATCCGAGTCATTGATTTGACAATCAACGTGCTCGGCCCAGTGGCAACGCAACTTCTCGGCGACATGGGCGCCGAAGTGATCAAGGTGGAGGCCCCCGCCGGCGATCCGATGCGCCAGATAGGGCCAAGCAAAACCGGCATGCTGGGCCCGTTTTTTCAGACCACGAACCGGAACAAGAAAAGCATTGTCCTGGACCTGAAACGCCCAGAGCCCAGCGCCGCGCTGAAGAAGCTGGTCGAGAGCGCCGATGTTTTCGTCCACAACATGCGCACCGCCGCCGCCGGACGTCTCGGGATCGACTATGACAGCCTGAAAACAATTAATCCCAAACTCGTCTATGCCTCAGCCACTGGTTACCGCAAGGGTGGCTCCAAGGATGGGCGACCGGCCTATGACGATGTCATCCAGGGCGAGAGCGGCATGGTCGGGTTGATCGAGCGTACTAACGGCGAGGCGCGGTTCGTGCCGATGCCGATCTCGGACAAATTCTGTGGCCATGCGCTTGCCTCAGCGATCGGCATGGCACTATTCCGCAGGGAACGTTCGGGTGCTGGGCAAGAAGTGCATGTGCCGATGCTGGAGACCATGTTGTCTTTCAATTTGACTACTCATCTGTGGCGCGGCACCCAAGGGGACAAGACCGGTTTAGGCTATCCTCGCGCGCTATCGCCCTATCGCATCCCTTACAAAACTAAGGACGGCATGGTTTGCGTCCTGGCTCATACCGACGATCAGTGGCACCGGCTGCTACGAGGCGTCGGGCGGGCCGACCTGATTGACGACCCGCAATTCACACACCTTGCGCAAAGAGCCGAGAATATCGCGACATTGCAATCCCACCTCGCCGACGCGCTGGCGACATTCACCACCAAGGAGGCGTTCCTCCTGCTCGACGAGGCCGACATGCCAAATGGGCCGGTCGCGGTGCTCGAAGAGATGATGGATGACCCTTATCTGGTCGAAACCGGTTTCTTTCCAACGATCGAGGACCCCTACGAGGGCACCTTGCATACCACGGCGATCCCGGTTGCTTTTTCAAAATCTCCCGGCACTCTGAGGAATATGGCCCCGGCCTTGGGTGAGCATACCGCTGAAATTCTTGTGGGCGCCGGGTTGTCGGCCACAGAAATTGAGCGCGTCGCCCCCCCTCCGTCCCCAATAGTCGAATAGGGTTGCCCGATGATGGCCAAGCTTACCGACTACGTCAGTTATGAAGACGCCCATCGGCATTTTTCCAAAGAGGCGCTTTGGGATTTGTTCGACGGCGACCGCGAGCATCTGAACATTTCCCAAGAGTGTCTGGATCGCCACGAGCGAGATCGAACAGCGGTCCGTATCGCCCATGGTGATGGCAAAAGCGAGGGTCACACGTTTGGCGTGCTCTCGGATATGTCTGGGCGTTTCGCAAACTGGCTAATCCGTCGCGGCATCGGCAAGGGCGAGCGTGTGGCGATCATGCTGGAGCCGTCACTGGAATTCTACGCGGCCCTGTTTGGAACTATGAAGGCCGGCGCGGTGGCTGTCCCGCTATTCACCGCGTTCGGACCCGACGGCCTCGCCTCTCGCCTGGACGACTGCGCGCCTAAGCTTTTGCTACTGGCGCCAGAAAAAGTCGGTCTGGCTGGCACCAGCGGCATCGAAACCGTAATCGCCGATAGCGCTTTTCTGGCAGAGGTCGAGGCGCAGGACGCGGCTTTCACGCCGCACACCAGTTCATCCGACATGGCGATGTATCAATATACCTCCGGCACCTCGCGCGAAATCCCCGAGGCGGTGAAACACCGCCACCGGGCGGTGGTCACCGTGATCATAGCGGCGCTCTACGCCACCGGCGTGCGCCCCGGCGACAAATACATGTGCCCGTCCTCTCCCGCTTGGGGGCATGGGCTCTGGCACGGAACCTTGGCGCCGCTTGCGCTGGGGGTCGAGATCGCGAGCTATGCTGGCAAGTTCGACGCCGCGCGCCTGTTGGACGCGATCGAGGAATTCGGAATCACAAACCTATCCGCCGCCGCAACCCACTACAGGATGATGCGGAACCACGGCGACGACAGGGCCAGGATATTCAAGCTTGAAAAACTTTCCTTCACTGGAGAGCCTTTGGATACCGTGACAGCGCATTGGGCCCGCGAAGTTTTTGGCCAGGACGTTTGCAGCATTTATGGTTCCACCGAGGTTGGGGTAATCATCGCTAGTTATCCCGGCGCGCCGGATCTGCCGGTCAAGGTTGGCTCCCTCGGCCGGCCCATGCCCGGTTGCGGTGTCGCGATTCTGGATGCCAAGGGCGAGGCATGCGCACCGGGCGCGATTGGTGAGATCATGTTAAGGCGCGGCGAAGGCTGGTTTCAGGTCAAGGATCTCGGCAGCGTCGACGCGGAAGGCTATTACTTTCACCATGGCCGGGCCGATGATGTGATCATCTCGGCCGGGTGGACTATGAGCGCCGTTGAGATCGAGGATGTCCTACTGAAACATCCGAATGTGGACGAAGCCGCGGTGATTGGCGTACCCGACGCTGATCGCGGCCAGGTCGTCAAAGCCTTCATCATCTCCAGCCGACCAGCCGGTGATACCTTCACCAAAGAATTGCAAAATTTCGCACGTGAGCGACTGAGCCGACATGAATATCCTCGCCTCGTCGCAATCGTCGACACATTGCCGAAAACCCCGGCGGGCAAAGTAAACCGAAAGGTGCTCCGAGAAGTCGAGCGCCAGTCCAAGGAGCAGACGTGAGCATCGACAGCCAATCCACCGAAAATTTTCCCCATATCACCGAAGCCGGGCTCGATGATCTTCGCCAGCGACTGGGGGTGAAGATCTCCCGAGAC
>JAPKDN010000276.1 GCA_028822575.1 Alphaproteobacteria bacterium
CGCTTGGCGTGGAACAATCCTTGATTCAACAATGCCTCGAGATTGGCGGGTTCGATCAGGAGAGCGCGGCGCTGCGGAGCGTCGCTTTCTCCATTTCGATCAAAGCTGGCTAGTGCCAGCGTGCGCCACGCCGCAGCCAATAATGGGCGCAGCACCAAAGCGCGTCTCAATTCGGCCACGGCCCTCGCCGTTTCGTTGCAACGAAGCACCGCGACACCCAGGCTGAACCGCGCGCGCGCGAGCAGAGGTTGGGCAGCGAGAACTTTCTCCAGAATAGCAATAGATTTTCGGAAATCGCCGACCTGAAGAGCCCGCTGAGCCAATCGCAGGGCATCCGCGATCGTAACTTCTTGCAACAGATGCATCCTTCTTGAGATTTAAGGGCCGGATCCAACTACCCTGTCAGATCCGATAGACCGTCGCAATCTCGCCCGGGCGGATGGGGACGACCCGGCAGGCACCGACACAACCCCAAGATTGTGGGCGCGGGTTAAGATGGTTATGGTCTTAAGATGACGGTTCACTGCTCCCTCTTCTTCAATAATGGTCCGAAACTGGGCCCATTTCGGAAATAGGACACGTCCCCGCGATGGAATATAGAATTGGCATAGACGTTGGCGGTACCTTCACGGACATCGTCGCGGTCGCACAGGATGGCGCAGTAACCTTTACCAAGGCGCCGAGCACCCCCCATGACCCGTCGATTGGCGTGATGGACGCGGTAACCCGGCTGGCCGAGGAGATGAATAGCGACGTGGCATCGCTGCTCGCCAAGACGGAGCGCATCGTGCATGGCACGACCGTCGCCACGAACGCACTTCTGGAACGCAAGGGCGCCAAGGTGGGGTTATTGACCACCGAAGGGCACCGAGACGTGCTGGAAATGCGCGAAGGGCTGAAGGACGAGCGTTACAACATGCGACTGGCGGCACCCGACGCATTGGTCCCCCGGCATCTGCGCCTCGGAGTAACGGAGCGGATGCGCCCAGAGGGCGTGGCCCACGCGCCCTTGGATCTTGCCTCGCTTGATGCGGCAATCGATACCTTGAAAGCCGCCGAAGTGACATCCGTCGCCGTCTGTTATCTGCATAGCTACAAGAACGCGACCCATGAACAAGCCACCCGCGCTCGTCTCGAAGAGCGTGTGCCAGGTGTCTCCATCTCGCTCTCAAGTGAGGTATTCCCCGAGATTAAGGAATATGAGCGGGTCTCGACCACCGTGGTTAACGCCTATGTCCGGCCGGTGGTTGAGAAATACCTTACCAATCTCGAAACTCGACTGAAGGAGGCGGGCTTTGCGGGATCAGTACTGATCATTCTAAGTCATGGTGGTGTCGCACCGATTCCAGAGGCCGTTCGCCTCGCCGCCGCGACGGTGCTTTCTGGCCCGGCGGGCGGTGTCGCGGGATCGCGGCATGGTTCCGCCCTGATCGGCGCCAAGGATCTGGTGCCCTTCGACATGGGCGGAACAAGCACCGATATTTCGATGATCGTCGATAGCAAGCCGGGCCTGTCGACCACCCGAGGCATAGCCGGCCAACGGATCGCACTTCAGTCGTTGGATATCGCCAGCATTGCGTCCGGTGGCGGATCAATCGCCAGCGTTGATAGCGGCGGGTTGTTAAAAGTCGGCCCCGAAAGCGCCGGCGCTATGCCCGGCCCAGCCTGTTACGGTATTGGCGGCACTGAAGTCGCCGTCACCGACGCCAGCGAGATACTTGGCTTTTTGGACCCCGCGAATTTCCTTGGCGGCCGCGCCACATTGGATCAGGCTGCGGCCGAAGCGGCGATGGACCGTCTAGCAAGCGCGCTATCGGTGGAGCGGGCCGAGGCGGCCGAGGGCGTCCACCGGGTCATCAACACCCATATGGCCGAGGGGATACGATTGGTCTCGGTGCGCCGGGGCGTTGATCCTCGCCAGTTCGCCTTACTCTCTTTCGGTGGCGCGGCGGGCATCCACATCACGGATATCGCCCGTCAGCTCGAGGTAAAACGCGTGGTCGTGCCCCGCACGGCGGCGGTGCTGTCAGCCTGGGGTATGTTGGCCACAGACCTGCGCTATGAGGTCAGTCGCACCCATGTCGGTGATACCAGCAGTCTGGAAGCGGGCGAGGTTCGCCAGATCTACGCGGAGATGGAGGAGGAGGGTCGCGGTCGTCTTGCCGCCGCCTTTGATGGTCCGGTCACGGTCCGACGTTCCGCCGATATGCGTTATGGCGAACAAATCTATGAGATAGACGTACCCTTGGATGGATTGGATTTTGCCCAGCCCGATCTGATGGCCGAAATCGCCACCCGTTTCCATGCGCGCCACGAGGAACTGTTCACATACAGTTTACCGGATCAAGACGCGGTCTTGGTCAATGCCCGCCTTGCGACCATAGGCGAGCTGCCGAGCCTGCCCGCCGAACCCCTGGTCGCCGCCCGCGCCGAAGCACCGGCGACCGGCACCCGGCGGATCTACCTCGGTGGCTGGACCAAAGCGTCGGTCTACAACCTAGAGGACCTGGCGCCGGGGCAGAAGATCGTCGGCCCCGCGATCGTTGAGTCCGCGACCACGACCGTGGTGCTTCGCGCCGGTGACACCGCGATTGTGACCGGCTCTCTGTGGCTAGACGTCGCTGTGGCAGAATAGGCCAAGGAGGCGAATATCAGAGACCACTTAACGCCGGGGAGTTCACCACCAACATTTTCTCGATGCTCATCTCGTGGACCGTATGGGGCATACCGCCGACACCGTGCCCCGACGGGCCAAGACCCGCGAAAGGCATCCAGTCGGTACGAAACGCTGTGTGATCATTGACCATCACGGCACTGGCGTTCAAACCGGCATAGGCCTGCATCGCGATGTCGATGTCTTGGGTAAAGATCGCAGCTTGAAAAGCGAATTCCAGCTCATTCGCCCGCACAATTGCATCATCAAGGTCCTCGTATTTAAACAAAGCAACCACCGGGCCAAAGACTTCTTGACGGGCAATCTTGGTTGATGATGGGGGGTCTAGAAGGACCGTCGGTGCGTAGGTCGATGCCGACAGGCGTTGGCCACCAGCCGCCAATCCAGCACCGGCGGCGACCGCCTCATTCACCCATTCGGCCACGCGGTCAGCTTCACCATGCGAGATCAGCGGGCCGACCTCGGTCTCGGCCTTGGTAGGATCACCCACCCGGAGCCCACCAGCGCCAGTCGCCAAGGCTCCCGCCAGATCGTCGAACAAACTGGCATGGACGAACACACGTTGAACGGAAACACAAACCTGACCCGCGTGATAGAATCCGCCTTTCATTAAAACCGGAAGCGTCATGTTCAAATCCGCGTCCGGCGCCACGATGACGGGAGCGACACCGCCATGCTCGAGCGCGCATCGCGTACCTGGCGCAAGTTGCGAGCGAAGCCGCCAACCAACCGCGCCGCTGCCGATGAAGCTGAAAAACGCGACCCGGGGATCGGTCACTAGCTTGGTCGCCACCGAGGAGTTTGTTGTATTTACGACCTGGCACCAACCATCGGGAAGGCCAGCTTCGGTCATGATGTCGGCGAACGTTCGGGCGCTGAACGGTGTCGAAGCGGCTGGCTTTACGATCACTGGACAGCCGGTGGCGATGGCCGGGGCGCATTGATGAGCAATCAGATTGAAGGGGTGGTTGAAAGCGCTGACTGCGACCACCGGTCCGATTGGGAAAGTTTGGGTGAAGGCTACCCGGCTCTTGGACGCGGCATTCAGGCGCATCGGCACGACCCGGCCTTGCTCGCCCCGCACCGTCTCGATGCAAACATCCATGCCATCGATGGCGCGATCCACTTCGACCAGCGAGTCGAGCAATGGTTTACCACCCTCGCGCGCAGCATGAAGCGCGATCTCTTGGCGGCGCTCTTTCATGATATCACCGGCCCGGCGCAAGATCTCGATCCGCTCCGCCAAGCTGGGCTTTACCTTCGCCGCGTGCAAGCGGCGCGCCGTATCGAGGGCGGCGTCAACCGCTTTTTCGTCGGACAATGGAACGGTTCCGATCAGTCCTCCATCGAATGGTGCATTAACCTCTCTCACCACATCCGCCTTCACCATAAGCTTTCCCCCATTTTTCCCGACCCCTCTCTGTTAATCGAGGTCTGTAGTTTTGCATCATCACGAATTCCGCTGATGATGCAACGGATTCGGATAGTTAGGTTTTCCCACCTACCCAAAAGGCCCTCCCAGACTCGAGTTCGGATCCCGGATGGGCGGCGCGGGGCGTCGACGATTCGATGATTTTATTTTACGACCAACCAAACCCTCTCCATACTCACCAACACGCATAGCGATTTTAAGGGCTTCCTGTCATCCCATCCGGCTTCTTGCATTGCGAGATCAGCTTGCGTAGGTTCCGCCAGCCCGTTTGAACACACTGTCCGGTCCGCTGGCCCACCTTTTTTGGTGAAGAATTCTTATGAAATCAGCCATCATCGTTTTCCCCGGCACCAACCGCGAACGTGACATGGCGATGGCCATTCAGCGCGCCTCCGGTGTTGAACCAACCATGGTCTGGTATACCCACACCGAACTCCCGAAAGTTGACCTGATCGTGGTGCCGGGTGGTTTTGCCTATGGCGACTATCTGAGGGCCGGCGCCATGGCTTCGCAGGCCCCAGCAATGCGCGCTGTCGTGAAGCGGGCCGAGGCGGGCGCTGCGGTCCTCGGCATATGCAACGGGTTTCAGGTCTTGACCGAGATTGGCCTGCTACCCGGTGCCCTGATGCGAAATGCGGGTCTCAAGTTTATCTGCCGAAATCTCGATCTGCGTGTGGAGACCACCGACGCGGTGTTCACCTCCGGCTACGCAGCTGGCCAGTGCCTGTCGATCCCGGTCGCCCATAACGATGGTAACTACTTCGCCGACGACGCCACGCTGGACCGCCTTGAGGCAAACGACCGGGTGGCTTTCCGGTATGTCGATCCCGAGGGCGCGACAACAGAGGGTGGCAATCCCAATGGCTCGGCCCGCTCGATCGCCGGGATCCTAAGTGAGAACCGAAAGGTCCTGGGCTTCATGCCCCATCCAGAGAACGCCACTGACCCCATGCTTGGTGGCTTGGATGGCCAACCGATGTTCACCGCCATGGTGGAGGCTTTG
>JAPKDN010000277.1 GCA_028822575.1 Alphaproteobacteria bacterium
CCGGTTCTTTGGTTTCTTTCGGCGTCTCTTCCCGCGTCTGAGCATTCGTGGGGACAGGATCGGGGGCCGGAGCCGGGGTCGGAGCCGGGGCTGGCGACGTGACCGGTTTGGGGGCAGGGGCCCGATCGCTACTTTGCGCGGATCCCGTCGCGGTGGGAGCGGGCCGGTCCTCGGCTCTCGCCGGCGCTCGGCCCTCTACTTTTGCTGGTGTCCTCGGTTTGTCGGCGCGCGGTTTTCTGGGGGGCGGCGCGCGCTCTTCATCCTTGGGCGGCCCATCCATGCGCGTCACTGTGATCGAGTTTTCCAGCTTGCGGCTTGGGCCTATCGTCTCAAGGAACCGGTCGACGCAGTCGGCGCTGAGTTCGACACAGGACTCGTTGCGCTGAATCTTGATAGCGCCAATTTCCTGTTTGGTCAGTTTGCCGAAACGACAAAGCATCGGAAGCAACCAGCGCGGTTCGGCGTTTCGCTCCCGCCCGATGGACAGGCGGAACCAGACACCATTCCTGAAATCATCGCGTTGCTTGCGTTTCGGCGGCTCTGGCGCGGCGTCGAGGAGTTCTTCGGGGGCGGTAAGACCGGCCATCTGTTGACGCAAGAAGGCAACGGCGATTTGCTCGGCGCTGTATCGGGCCATGAGTTCGACGGCGAATGCAGTCTCGTCCTCATTGGTGTAACCGCCGAGAGAGGCGTCTTCCAAAATACGCTCGCGGTCGCGCTTGACGATTTCATCCGCCGAGGGCGGTTTGCCCCACGAGGCGGTGATATTGGCGCTGGTGAGAAGGCGTTCAGTGTGGCGCCTGCGATGATGCGGGACGATCAGGGTGCTGACGCCCTTGCGTCCGGCGCGTCCGGTGCGCCCGCTACGATGCTTGAGCGATTCCGCGTTTTTAGGAAGATCGGCGTGGATCACCAACTCCAGGTTTGGTAGGTCGATGCCGCGGGCGGCCACATCGGTGGCGATGCAAACCCGGGCCCGACCGTCGCGCAAGGCTTGCAGCGCGTGGGTACGCTCGTTCTGGCTTAACTCGCCGGAGAGCGCGACCACGGAAAAGCCTCGATTGGTGAACCGGCTGGTCATGTGGTTGACGGTTGCCCGGGTGGCGCAGAAGACGATCGCGGTGCTTGCATCGGCATGGCGCAAAATATTGATGATCGCGTTCTCGCGGTCGTTCGGCGCGGCCACGAGGGCGCGGTATTCGATGTCCAGATGCTGCTCGCGTTCCTCCGCGGTGGCGATCCGGACGGCGTCCTTCTGATAGCGTTTCGCGAGCTGGGCGATCTGTTTTGGTACCGTGGCCGAGAACATAAGTGTGCGGCGCGTCGCGGGAGCGGCTTCGAGGATGAATTCAAGATCCTCCCGAAACCCGAGATCAAGCAT
Source organism: Alphaproteobacteria bacterium (assembly GCA_028822575.1). The sequence goes on from JAPKDN010000277.1 coordinate 1,382, forward strand.
TTCGTCGGCTTCGTCCAGCACAACGGCCTTAAGGACGGTGGTGTCGAGAGATCCACGCTCAATGTGATCGCGTAGGCGGCCAGGCGTGCCCACGACGATATTCGCGCCACGTTCCAGCGCCCACCGTTCGTTCCGCATATCCATGCCGCCCACACAAGAGGCGAGTTTCGCGCCGGTAATCTCGTAAAGCCATTCCAGCTCGCGCCTCACCTGGAGAGCAAGCTCGCGGGTCGGCGCAACAACCAACGCCGTGGGCGCACCAATATTTTCGAAACGCCCATTATCGTCCAAAAGTGTCGCAGCCAACGCGAGGCCGAAGGCGACGGTCTTGCCGGAGCCGGTCTGGGCCGAGACCAGCATGTCGGCACCCGCTAACTCAGGTGCCAACACCGCGCGCTGTACCGGTGTTAGAATCGTAAACTCGCGTTTGGTCAATGCTTGGCCTAGCGCGGGAACCACGCCGTCGAAATCTGTCATTGGATCGCCTTCGGAAACGGTTCTCTCGCGCCTGGATAACCGGCGCTTCTCGTCGCGATCAGTCGTGCGGCGAATTGTTTGAAGATAACTGCAACCTATTGCTTTTTGAGGGTCCTGTACAGCCTTGGAATGCTGGTCATAGACGGACGAGGCGCACGTGGTATTTTCGAGAGTGATAAGTACCTTGGATCAGTGCCCCAAAAGCCAATTTCAGGCTAACCCGACCGCACTGAAGCATTTCGTTCCATTAGAAACGCAACGACCTCGAAATCGATGGGCTCGTCGATGTCCCAAGAGCGTTCCAACGGCATCACATGAACAGCGGTGTCGGCGTTGTACAAGGTCGGACCGGCCATGAAGCTGGTGCGTGACCAGGCATAGATCGAGGCATTCATGTCAAAGGTCTCAGGCGCGCTCTGACGCCCGGTGACAACGTTCTCTGGTCGTTTGCTCAGACCCCATTGCCCCTTGGGGTCGCGTTCCAACTGATTGAAATAGGGTGAGCGCCGGGCTGGCATGACGGTTAAGACATTGCCGTGTCCGGCTTCCTCTATCAACGCGGCGCAGGCTTGGATATCCGATAGCCGACGCAAGGGCGATGTCGCGTCCAGATCGACCATGGTTTGGAACGTGAGCCCGGTCTCGCGCTCTACGGTATCGACCGCGTGACGCATTACCGGGATTTTGTCGGCCTTGTCGCTCGCCAGTTCGGCGGGACGGTGGATTACGTGGACGGGGCCTTCCGCCGCTGCCGCCTTGAGGATCGCCTCGCTGTCGCTGCTGATCGCGACGATGTCGAACAAGCCGCTATCTAAAGCGTGGCGGACCGAATGGCCGATCAGGGGTTTGCCCATGAGTGGATGGACGTTCTTGCCGGGAATGCCCTTGGAGCCGCCACGGGCGCAGATCGTGCAAATTCTCATTAGTTTCGCCCGGCCTCTTCTATGTGTTGGATCAGATCATCCACTAGGCTCGCCTCGAGAGGGCCGGGGAGGTCGTCGGTGCCCCTAAGAAATGACAGGTGTAGGCGCCGGGTCAGTGCGTCGCCTCCGAGATCGTCGCGGTCGATGATCGTGCCGTCGCGGGACAAGGTTTGGGTTCGAAAATCCAACTCGTAGGAATGCTCCGTCGTGACCACGATGCAATCCCGGCGCAACGGGCGAAATAGGTAATTGATTTGCAAGGTCGCAATCGGGCAATGCTCGAAGCTTGCTAAAACACCCCAAGAATCATCGGCCTTTATGTCGAGACCACCATGGCATCCGCCAATCGCGTTTACCCGCGACCAGTCACCGAATAGCCAAATCGCATAGTCCAGTTCGTGGCTAAGGTCATGCAGGACGCCGCCGCCTTGGGCGCGATCGCTGGAATAAGTATCGCGATGATCCCGGTCCGGCCGCCAGTCCGGCAGGTACTGGCCGCAATAGATCTGTGCCGAGACCACCGTTTGATTGGCGATTTCCTCGCGTAGTTTGCGCAGCCCGGTATGAAGGCGTAGAGGAAAACCCACTCTCAAATCCCCGAAGCTCGAGAGGGAAGTATCCGGGCAGCCGCCGAACAGAGGCTTTTCCACAAGAACCTTGGCGCTCCTGGCTATGGGCGATAGCGCGTCGAGGACGCGAGCATGATCAACCGTTTCGGTGGTGACGACCACATATTCGGAAGCGCTCGCCGAGAGAGCGTCCGCGATCGTCGTGAAGCCGCCGACATCGGGACGACGACTGACGGTTGTTACCAAAAGTCCTATATCGGCCAGAACCCTCGCATGGCGCCGACCAGCGGAGCCTTGGCCGATGACCAGGGCCGTGGAGGGATTATTGGAGAGGCTCATCGACCAGATCATCAATAGCGTAAGCGCGCGAGGCGTGGCGGCCCAACAGACGCCAATAGTGGATCGGAGGCATACCGCCGCCCGGGCGCTTGGTGGTCAGGTTGTCGTCCGAGAAGGTCTCGCCGGCATGGATGGACATGGCGGCCACCAGGCTTTTGCGGGCTACCTTCAGGGTCGCCACCTCGGATTTTTGGAGAGTTTTGACTGGCTCGCCAAGTGCGATGGTTGCCTCGCGAATGCCCCTTACCATCGCGGTTAGTTCATCCGGCTCCAGCGAAGCCTTGTGGTCGGGACCGTCCATTGTTCTATCAAGGGTGAAGTGTTTCTCGATCACTGAAGCGCCCAGCGCCGCCGCCGCTATCGGTACCGTGATACCAGGCGTGTGGTCGGAATACCCGACCTTGAGGCCAAATCGCGCGCGCATCACTTGCATCGCTCGAAGGTTCACCGCCTCTAGTCGCGCGGGGTAGTCGCTGGTCGCGTGCAAGAGGGTAACCTGCTTATAAAGAGCCGCCTTGGCGCCTTCGGCCTGAAGCGCGGTATGGAAGACGGTCGCGCCTGGTCTTACCGTCTGGTCGCCGAAACCAAGAGCATGAGCGATCACCCCAAGGGCTTCGGCGATCTCCTCCATCTCGGCCATGCCGGTGGAAACGATAAGCGGCAGGCCGGTCCGCGCTGCATTCCACAGGAGAGGTGCGTTGGCCATTTCGCCCGAGCTGATCTTTAGACAGTCGATATCAAGGTCGCCGACTAGGAAATCTAGGCTGGGTTGATCGAAGGGGGTGCAGAGGAAATCAACGCCGCCGCTGCGGCATCGGTCCCGCAATTCATGGTATTCCTTGGCGGAGAGCGTTAAGCCACGAAGCATCTCAAGCTGTGACTTGGAACTGGAGGCTCCGCGCTCTTGATATGCGGCCTTGGCCGCGCCGGCGGTGACAAGATGTTCTGGAGAGAAGGCCTGAAATTTCACGGCATCGACACCGGCCGCGATCGCCGTGTCGACCAGGCGTCCCGCCAGGTCGTCCCTACCGTTATGGTTCACGCCGGCCTCGGCGATAATGTAGGGCTCAGACATTGGTGTTGCCTGAGTCGTTAAATGATTTCCTCGTCAAGGCTCTATAGTCCGTAATTTGGTCGAGAATCGATATAATCCGCAGTGATGTGTTGCCATCGCCATAAGGATTTTCCACGGCCTCGCCACCCATTTTCAAAGCGCGTTGGATCGCCGAACTAATCCGATCCGATTGGGGGGCGACGTCGATAACCGATGAAGCCGTGATTCTACCGGCCTGACGATCACCTATATTAACGGTGGGAACCCCAAATGAAGGGGCTTCGTAAAGGCCACTGGAAGAGTTTCCGACGACCGCAACGCAATGGGTCATGCAGGATAAATAGAGCTCACGGCCGAGTGAAG
>JAPKDN010000278.1 GCA_028822575.1 Alphaproteobacteria bacterium
TTTTTCATATTTTTTAAAATCCTAGGTCAGTCGTCGCGTTAATCGTTCATGAGTCGAAGGCTTATACACCGGGTCGAGGCGGCCATAAAAATTTTACAAGCACGTTGTCTTCGTCTCTCGGTCGAGATCACGCTTGTTATTTTTCGTCTACCTCCACCTTGCTTCGTTCCTTCCTCAATGAGATTTCTAGGCATCATAATGGTTACTGATATCCGGGAAGCCTAAGCCCGCGACCGATCCGCAGTAGCAATCTCGCGCACTACGCGTGGGTACATATTGCCCTGCTCCACCTTGCGGGCGGTGCACCTTAGTTCCATTAACCTTGGCTCCCGGTGAATACTCACCCCTTCGAATCCAGCGTGTTTTAGATGGCGTGTTAACGTTTCGCTGGTAAACCCTGTCCGATGCTTCATAAAGTCGTTGCCGTCGGCGATTTCGCTTCGAGCGCCGAAAATCATATCAATTAGCGCGACCTCGAAACAGGTGCCGTCATCCATAGACGCCACCCCAAGGGTTTTCTCCAGATCCACCGTCGCGAGCCGTTCGGCGATCCGGGCTAAGTCGGGGCACCGGCATATAAGAAAGCCCGTGGGTTTTAAAACGCGATAGAATTCGCCCAACGCGAGCCCGACCTGGTGAAAGTCGAGATGCTCGATATTGTGTTTCGAGTAAACGATATCCGCCGAGTCACTTTCAATCATCGGCATATCGGTCATGTCCGCGATTACATCGGGTGCGACCTCAGGATTGATATCAACTCTGACCTGACGCCATTCAGCCACCCAATCAAGATGCGGCAACGCCTCAGTGCTCTGTTTTCCACAGCCTATGTGAAGCAAGGTCCTCACGAAATTCGACATCCATGCTAATTGTTTAATAGGCCCAACGTCTTTTGGACCGGCGTCGCGGCTACTACGCACTTTCCAAGTGTACAACGCGCGACAGCCACAGGAAAAGGCACGCCGACGGTTTCGGCGCCCAGAATTCATGCAAGACGCGGCATGTCATATTCCAGCCGCCCCCGACATAGCGTGGCGCGTCCGACTATAGGCCGACATCAAGCCCTGGCGTCGCTTAGAAAAAATACCAAATATCCCCTTGTTCACCAAACCACTCCCTCCCATCTATATCGGGCCAGCATATATAGGTTTGAGATTTAAACCTCTTGGCAATGGGATACGATCATGGATGTAAAGACATTGTGCCTCGCGGTGCTATCCAAGGGAGAGGCGAGCGGATACGAGATAAAAAAAGCTTTCGAGGAAGGGCCTTTCGCGCATTTCCAATCCGCGTCCTTTGGCGCGATTTATCCAGCGCTGGCTCGGTTGGCCGTCGAAGGAATGGTGACCCTCACCGAGCATGCCCAGGATGGGAAGCCGGATAAGAAGATTTATAGGCTGAACTCGGTTGGGTGGGACACGCTCTTGGCGACGTTGGAAATTTCTCCAGGGCCGGATCAAATCCGGTCCGACTTGATGTTCCTTCTATCCTTCGCGGAACATCTGCCACCGGCGCAGATCCAGAACTTGATCGACGCCCAGATCACATACTTTCAAGCTGCTCTAGCGCATATGGACAATTTGGATACCGAGGGGCCATGTGACATTGGACACGACTTCGTGGGCGGTTTCGGGCGGGCAGTTTATCAAGCCGCCGCCGACTATTACGCGGCAAACCGAGACAGACTGATCAGCACGGTTTCCGAACAACAACAAGCTGCCAAGTGACGTCGAAAGAGATACTGGCTTCACGAGCCGAGGGCATATGCAATGAATATTAAAGGCTCCGTCGTCACGGCGACTATCCTGGCCCTTGCGGTCGCGGGCTGGATTCTGTCCGGACAGTTCAGTGATACACCGCCGCCTCGGGTCGCCGAGCCACAAACCGACGCCGGAAAAGCGGCAGCGAAGAAACAGCGCCCTTTAACAAGTGTGCGCACCCGCCGGATTACGGCCCAGGATTACGCCTCGGTTGTTCTGGTGGCCGGCCAAACCGAGGCGTCACGGCAAATCACCATCCGCTCTCAACTCAATGGCCGGGTTAACAAGGTCGGCGCCACGAAAGGCCAAGCGGTCAAGCGCGGACAGATGTTGATGATCTTTGACGAGGAAGATTGGCCAGCCCGGGTCGAGGAAGCCAAGGCCCGTGTAAAACAGCGAAAAATGGAGCATGACGCCGCCAAGAAACTGACCAAGAAGGGTTTCCAGGCGGAGACCAAACTAGCCGAGGCCTTCGCGAATCTACAAGCCTCCAAGACCCAGTTAAAGCGGATGCTGACAGATTTGCAAAACACAGTGATCTTCGCCCCGTTTGATAGTTTTCTCAATGATAGGCACGTCGAGCTAGGCGATGTCCTGCGCAAGGGAGACCCAATCGCCGAGTTGATTGATCTGGACCCAGTCCTGGTAACCGCCTTTGTCTCCGAACGGGACTATCTCAGTCTCAAGAGTGGCCAGGCGGCGATGGCACGGCTGGCGAATGGGACCAAGTTCTCGGGTATTATCCGTTATGTTTCATCCTTGGCGGAGCCGAATACTCGTACGTTCCGGGTCGAGCTTGAGATCCCCAATCCCGATAACGCGTTGGTGGCTGGGGTCACGGCCGAATTGGCGCTCCCACTGCCTCCAATTCCCGCGCATCGGATATCAGCGGCGTTATTCACGTTAAATGCGGAAGGCAAACTCGGTCTAAAAACCGTAAACCAATCCAATACCGTGGTCTTCGTACCGGTGCGCATAGTCGGCGGAACCGACCGAGAGGTCTTCATTACCGGCCTTCCAGCGGTCGCGACCGTAATTACCGTTGGTCAGGACTTCGTGGTCGCGGGCGAGGAAGTCAACCCAGTCCCAGAGAAGGGTTCCCCAGGAGCGTCATCTTGAACGCCATCATCGATGCCGCGTTGTCGCGGTCCCGCACGACCCTTTTGGCACTGTTGCTAATCCTAATCGCCGGCACCGTTGCTTATGTTGATATACCAAAGGAGTCCGACCCGGACGTCAACATCCCGACCATCTATATCCGGATGCATCATGACGGCATCTCGCCAGAGGACGCCGAACGCCTGTTGCTTCGGCCCATGGAAACAGAATTGAGAGGTGTAGAGGGCGTCAAGGAGATGCGCGCCAAAAGCTTTGAAGGCGGCGCCAGCGTGGTGCTCGAATTCGATGCCGGGTTCGACGCCGACAGGGCGCTGACGGATGTGCGCGAGAAGGTCGATCTGGCGCAATCAGACCTGCCAGACGACACCGAAGAGCCAACGGTTCATGAAGTGAATATTAGCCTGTTTCCCGTCCTCGTCGTAACGTTGTCGGGTGACATACCAGAACGCAAACTGCTGCATCTCGCGCGGGGTTTACGGGCCAAAATAGAAGGAATTGATGCGGTTCTGGAGGCCAAGCTAACCGGCAACCGGGAAGAGTTGATCGAAGTTGTGGTCGACCCGCTGCGCATGGACAGCTATGGGATCGATTCAATCGAGGTTCTTCAGACCATCGCCCGTTCCAATATACTAGTGGCGGCAGGTACCCTCGACACTGGCAATGGGCGGTTCCCGATCAAGGTGCCGGGTCTGTACGAAAATATCCAGGACATCCTCACCCAGCCAATCAAGGCCGACGGCGATGCCGTGGTAACCATCTCCGACATCGCTTATGTCCAACGTACATTTAAAGATCGCAATTCGATTGCCAGGCTATCCGGAGAACCATCGATCGGCCTAGAGATCTCGAAACGCACCGGCGAGAACATCATTGATAGCATTGAACGGGTCCGAGAGGTCGTGGACGAGGCCGCTGAAGATTGGCCAATCGGTGTTCAGGTGACATTCTCACAGGATCGCTCCACGAATATCCGCCGAATGCTGATTGACCTGCAGAACAATGTGCTGAGCGCTATCGTTCTGGTCATGGTGGTTATTGTCGGCGCGCTGGGATGGCGCTCCGGCGTGTTGGTGGGCGTCGCCATCCCCGGCTCGTTTCTACTCGGTATTTTAGTGCTTGCTATGTTGGGGCTGACGATCAACATAGTCGTCCTGTTTAGCCTGATTCTAGCTGTTGGGATGCTGGTCGACGGCGCCATCGTGGTCACCGAATTTGCGGACCGGAAAATGGCCGAGGGCGCGCCCAGGATGCAGGCCTACGCCGATGCGGCAAAACGCATGGCCTGGCCGATCACCGCCTCAACGGCGACGACATTGGCAGCTTTTATGCCGTTGATTTTCTGGCCGGGCATAGTTGGCGAGTTCATGAAGTTCCTTCCTATCACCCTTGTCGCGACACTTTCGGCCTCGCTCCTAATGGCGCTGCTGTTCGTCCCGGCCCTGGGGGCACGGTTTGGCAAACCCAGCGCTCAGGATCCAGACGCAGCCCGAGAACTCGCGCTGGCCGACACTGGCGATTTGACCGAAATCACCGGTGGAACCGGCCTATATATCCGCGTGTTGCGTCGCGCGCTTGGGCACCCAGCCAAGATTCTCGCGGGCGCTTTCTCGATGCTCATCTTGGTGCAATATCTTTATGCCGTGGCCGGCAATGGCGTGGAATTCTTTCCCGAGGTAGAACCGGATAGCGCCAAGATCCATATCCACGCCCGCGGCAATCTCTCGACCAACGAAAAAGCCGCTCTGGTCCTCGACATCGAGCGCGAGGTACTGGCGCTTGACGAATTCAAGTCGATCTACACCTTCGTTGGAAAACCCAGTAGTGGGGGCCAGAAACTTGCCGAGGACGTGATCGGCTCGATCCAACTTGAATTCAAGGACTGGCGAGAGCGCCGGCCGGCCCAGGAAATCCTGGAAGAAATCGTCAGGCGAGCATCGGCCTATCCCGGGATCCTCGTCGAGCCGATGAAACGAAAGGCCGGACCGCCGTCAGGGAAACCCCTTCAACTCCAGGTCCGGTCCGACAACCCCACTGATCTCATTCAGACTGCAGGTCTGATCCGCGAGCAGTTCAATGCCATGTCTGGACTCTCCAATATAGAGGATGACCGAAACATACCGGGGATCGAGTGGCGCCTGACAGTCGATCGCGCACAGGCCGCAAAATTCGGTGCCGATGTCGCGCTGATCGGTAACTATGTTCAAATGGTCACCAAGGGGCTCAAGAT
>JAPKDN010000279.1 GCA_028822575.1 Alphaproteobacteria bacterium
CGCGGATCTGCGTCAATTCATTAAGTAGCAACGCGATAATCGACAGCTCCTCGTCTGTATCGATAATCGTGCCCGATCAGCAAAAGCTGAGCGCCATCACCAAGGACCAAGGCGCTCAGATCCGTAGTCACCCCGGTATCCGGATCGTCGACCCGCAGGCTATTCAGACGCGGCGTCTCTTTGAAAACCTTATCCACCATCGCGGAAAGGCGTGGGCTCGTTCCGGTGATCAATCCATACACGATGCCAAGCGTGGCCGCGTTGGCGGCGACGACCGGGGTATCACGATCCAATAAAAGCGCTGGGCCTATGTGAGAATGCAGGGGGCCGCATTCGCAAAGCTGTATAGAGACGGGTCTGACATCCAGGCCAAGTAAATCCGATACAATTTCGTCCATAAAGGAAGAAGCACCAGTCTCCGATTTATCACGCGGTAACAGTTTACCATTACCGCTCATATTTGAATTTAATACGAGAATTTGGTTCGGTGAATGCCGTGCGATCTTGCCATTGACGTCGGTTCGATCCAGGGTGGCGCTATGATGAAATCCACCCCATCCCAAACCTGCCCCAGCATTGAGCCGGATAACGTTTCTTGTTGGGTATTCGATCTCGACAATACGCTCTACCCGCAGGCGTCGAATCTGTTCGCGCGAGTATCCCGCCGGATGACCCAGTTCATTCAGAGGGAGTTCAACTTTCCAGAGGATGACGCTCGCGCCCTGCAGAAACGCTTGTTCCTGAAATACGGAACGACCATGCGCGGGCTCATGGTTGAGCATGACATGGATCCGATGCGGTTCCTTGACGACGTTCATGACATCGATGTCAGCGATATAGCGCCCGACCCGCGGCTTGCTAGCTTGATCGTTCGCCTGCCTGGACGCCGCGTTATATTCACTAACGGTTCGGTGCCGCATGCCGATCGAATCACCCGTCAGCTCGGGATCGACGCTCTGTTCGAGGGGACGTTCGACATCGTCGCTGGCAACTTTATCCCCAAGCCGGATCCCCAACCCTATCATGACATGATCGCGCGCTTCGATTTCGATCCAAGCCGAGCCGTTATGGTCGAAGACATGGCAAAGAACCTGAAACCGGCTGCCGATCTCGGCATGACCACGGTTTGGTTGCGCCATGATCTGGAATGGTCGAGCGACGGCGCCGCGGGCGGCCACGTTCATCACGAAATCACCAATCTGACGGCCTGGCTGGAACGGATTACCGGTGTGAGCGACCCGTGTTGACAGCCTCGCGCACGACGCTCATTTTGGGCGTGACTTCGAACTCAAGACACGGAAAGCAGAGACCATGAGCGATTCTCAACTCGAAGCCGCGATCGAACAGGCCTGGGAAGACCGGGATTCCCTTAGCCCCACCACCAAGGGCGAGTCGCGCGACGCTGTTGAAGCGGCTCTGGAGGCGATGGATTCTGGCGCCAGCCGTGTCGCCACACCGCTAGGTGATCACAAATGGCGGGTCAATCAATGGCTGAAGAAAGCCGTACTGTTGTCGTTCCGACTGAACGATATGGAAGCGATCCCTGGCGGGCCAACGGACCCGACGCGCGGCAATTCCAGTTGGTGGGACAAGGTGCCCTCGAAATTCGCAGGCTGGGATGACAATCGGTTTCGCGAGGCAGGCCTGCGCGCAGTCCCAAACTGTGTTGTCCGGCGGTCGGCCTATGTGGCACCGGGCGTGGTGCTGATGCCAAGCTTCGTCAATCTCGGCGCCTATGTGGATACCGGCACCATGGTCGATACCTGGGCAACTATCGGATCCTGTGCCCAAGTTGGTAAGAACTGCCATATCTCTGGCGGCGCGGGCATCGCCGGCGTGCTGGAGCCGATGCAGGCCAACCCGGTGATCATCGAGGATAATTGCTTCATCGGCGCCCGTTCCGAGGTTGCCGAGGGTGTGATCGTTGAGACCGGCTCGGTCCTCAGCATGGGCGTCTATATCGGGGCGTCGACCAAGATCATAAACCGCGATACTGGCGAGATTATCATGGGTCGCGTCCCGGCTTATTCCGTGGTGGTTCCGGGCGCGCTGCCCGGTAAGGCACTGCCTGACGGCAGCCCCGGCCCGTCGCTGTATTGCGCCGTCATCGTCAAGCAGGTGGACGAGCAGACTCGCGCCAAAACCTCGATCAACGAGCTGCTGCGCGACTGAACGCCATGACGACGATCGCCGCGATCGACCCAGTAGAACTCAGCCAGCGGTTGATCCGCTGCCCAAGCGTTACGCCGGTTGACGGTGGCGCGCTCGACGAACTTCAGACGGTGCTAGAGGAGCTTGGCTTCGTTTGCCACCGTTTGATGTTCTCGGAGGCTGGCACCCCGGATATCGAGAACCTATATGCGCGTCTGGGAACGGCGGCGCCGAATTTCTGTTTCGCGGGTCACACCGACGTGGTGCCGGTCGGCGACAATGGTGCCTGGACCATTGATCCGTTCGCTGGAGAGACCCTGGACGGCGATCTCTATGGCCGTGGCTCTTCCGACATGAAATCAGCCATCGCGTCGTTCATCGCGGCGGCCCAACGGTTTGTTGCCGATCATGAAGGCACGCCGCCAGGATCGATCAGTCTGCTGATCACCGGCGACGAGGAAGGGCCGGCGATCAATGGCACGGTTAAGGTCCTGCAATGGATGCAAGAAAACGGCGAGAGCATCGATTCCTGCATCGTCGGTGAGCCGACCAACCCGGAAGAACTTGGTGGCATGGCGAAGATCGGTAGACGCGGCAGCTTCACCGGCTGGCTGACCGTGCATGGCACGCAAGGTCATACCGCCTACCCACACCTCGCCGACAATCCACTCTCTCGTCTGGTTCGCATGATGGCGCCACTCGCCGAGGAGAAACTCGATCAGGGCAGCGCGCATTTCCCACCGACAACCGTTGCGATCGCCTCGATCGATACCGGTAACACCGTCACGAACGTCATTCCCGCCAAGGCGACGGCCAGCTTCAATATCCGCTTCAACGATTTGCAGTCCGCCGATAGCATCGAGTCTTGGCTGCGCGAACTTTTCGATGATGTTGGTGGAACTTACGAATTGACTACCGCTTGTTCATCGAACGCTTTCGTTACCGAGCCCGGACCGCTATCGGAAGATCTTATCGTGGCGGTCGAACAGGTGCTCGGCGTGAAACCGGAACTCAGCACCACCGGCGGGACCTCCGACGCCCGGTTCATCCGCGCGCATTGTCCGGTGATCGAGTTCGGCGGGGTCGGCAAGACCATGCATAAGATCAATGAGCATGTCCGGGTGGAGGACGTTCACCGCCTGGCCGACGTCTATCACGTGCTGCTGACGCGGTTTTTCGCCCGCGCGCGCGACTGATCCCGTGCTGCCTTCCCTCGCTGAAATTCTTAAGGCGTTATTCGGAATTTTCTTGCTGCTGAGGATGCACTCCGGCGCTGCCGGGATGTTTAACTTAACGGTCGGCGGGTTCTGGAAATCTCTATTCGCCGGCGTCTTGGTGTTGCCGGCGCATGTGCTACTGACGATCCAAACGGTCGAAGATGCTCCTGCAGTACCCTACGGCATCGGTGATGTCGTAACCGACTTGCTGATCTATGTGATCGTATGGCTGGCCTATCCGGTAATGATGGTCGCGGTGACCAAGGTTATTGATCGCCAGGCAAGATTTCTTGACTATATCATCCCTTATAATTGGGCAATGGTTCCGGTCGGATACCTACTGGGGGCGATCACGTGGTTAGGTTTATTCGGTCATATCAGTCGGGAAACCGAAATCAATCTGTTCATCATCGCCTATGCTGCGGTGTCCGTGATGTTGGCGGTGATCGCCCAGCGTCAGCTTCGGATTGGGCCCTTTTTGGCCTTTGGGATTGTCATTCTTGATATCGGTTTCAACGTGGTGCTGATCAACCTACTGGAAACCTTCGCTCAGCAGCCCGGCGCCCCAACGTAACCGACATCCACCAAGTACAAACCGTGGGCCGGCGCGGTCGGCCCGGCGGCGGCCCGGTCGCGGGCGGCGAGAGCTTTTTCCATGTCTCGTTCGCGCCATTTTCCCTCGCCAACCAACGCTAACGTGCCGACAATGTTTCGTACCTGGTGGTGCAAGAATGAACGCGCTTCGGCATGAATATGGATCTCGTTGCCAACCCGAGTCACATCCAATCGATCCAGGGTCTTTTCAGGTGAAGCCGCCTGACAATGACTTGCTCGAAAACTGGTGAAGTCATGTTTGCCGAGCAATACCCGCGCCGCGATACCCATCGCATCCGCGTCCAGGGGGCGGGGTATGAACCAGACGCGGCCAATCTCCAAGGCAGGCGGCGCATTCCGGTTCAGGATTCGGTACAGGTACCGCCGCCGCGTAGCCGAAAACCGGGCGTGAAAACCCGGTTCTGCCACCTCCGAGCCCAGCACCGATACTGCCACGTCGCGCATGTGGAAATTGATTGCCTTGCGCACTGTATGGGCATTGAAGCGATCGGATTGAAGATCGATATGCGCGGTCATGGCGATCGCGTGGACGCCGGAATCGGTCCGGCCCGCGCCGGCGACCTCGGTACGCTCACCCGAGAAGGCGAAGACTGCGTTCTCGAGGGTTTCCTGGATCGACATGCCGTTTGACTGGCGCTGCCAGCCTACGAAGTCGCGACCGTCATATTCGATGGTGAGTTTGAACTTTGGCATGGCCGCACAATGCCAGGACGCCCCTCGATTATCTAGAGGAGCAAATTCTCACCCTTAAGAACCCGCATCCGGAATCCGACTTCGCAGGGGGATTACGCGAAATACCCACATAGGCGCAAAACGCCCTATAAAACGGCCTGACAAGATCTGGCGAGACGACCAAGGGCTAACAAGGCATTGTTGAAGAAAATCTTGGAAATACCGCCCTTTGACGTCAAACCTATTATGGACGCCCTCCATCGGATATCCCATTCGGTGTCAGGAAACCAACCATCGATCGGCACGGGTGATAATAGCTCGAACGCGTCCTCCTAGCGTAGCCGCATCGCCGCGTTTAAACCATTAACCAGGATTGTGCCTCCACTTGGAGCCTGGGGTCTCAAGCAACGCAGGAATTGAATGCCAAGCGAGATTTCTTA
>JAPKDN010000280.1 GCA_028822575.1 Alphaproteobacteria bacterium
CGTGATTACCCAGCCCACCTGATCCGGCGCGGCCGACAGATTGCCCTGGATATTCGGGAGCGCCACATATGCGGTGCTCATGTTCAGGGAATGCAAAAGCGACGCCGCCAGGACCGGCAGGGTGATCATGACTCGTTCAGCGGTCGTGAACGGACCTTGCGCCGGTTTGGTGAGTGTCAGCACGTTGTGTCCTTTGACACCCTATATAAACTGGGGCGCACAATGGACAAACCATCCAGAGGCCCGATGCATTTTTCTATGACCTCCAATGGTTTGATTGGATGCCATGAAGTAAGATTTTCGCTTGTGTTTCAGGTGGCGGTTGAACTTTTTCTGGTCACATTGCCTGGAAACTCAAGAATATGTATGCAAATTCGTGGCTCCACGGGGAAATCGAACCGTTTTGGTTTCCTTCGATGCTTATTGGCAGGTAAGTTAGCTTGGCGAAAATGAACTGGTCCTTGTCGGCGTTCATTGTCAACAGATCGATTTTGTAGCTCCAGTCATTACGCTGATAAACCGTCAAGGGTCCATGATCGAAAAGCCGCTTCACCGAAGCTCAGAACACATAGTAAAATTAGTATCACCAAACCGCCCGTGAATTAAGTAAATCAACGATTTTAATGTCTGCGTGTTTCCATTCCGTTGTCATTCGTTTCCAAGAATAGTTGTTTTAGGGTAGTCAAGGCAGGTACGTAGCATGGAATTTTAGCATGGACCAAAAATGCAATGGACGATAACGAAGGAGTCACGTTGGATCGGCATTTATAAGATATCCTTGTCGTGCCAAGGCACTCAAACCGGTCAATTGGTCCGGCAGTCTCGCCAATGCTTGGGGGTATCGAGGCAAAGAGACAAGGAACGGCATGACCATGCCGCACGCCAGTGCGATCACCGAGCACTCGGTTACCACCAACGGTCACTAGACCTTCGACCTTGCTGGGGCTTCCCAGTATGGTCCGTTGGTGCTTATGCTTCATGGCTGGCTGGAGCTCTCTTTGAGCGGGTGTTACGAGCTCCCTAGTTTGGCCTCCTCGCCGCGCTTGCTCGCGAACGCGCGGTCTGGCTGGGGCATGTTTGGGAAAGCTCCGACGCCTGGAATATCGCCACCCATCATCCCGAAGATTATCTGGCTGTTGCAAATCTTTGCGTGCCATATCGATCGGTGGAGCTAGGGCTCGATCATTTGATCAATCTGGTAGACAGGAATTGTTACCCCTAGGACAGGTTTCCTGCTGGCCAGTGGGAATATATGAGGTTTTGTGAGGAGAATTTCGCTGACGCTCAGTCCGAGATGTAAGCTGATCCGACGGCCACCTTTCAGCTGCTTCTCAGGGCCGGCAATCCCAAATCCAGCGGCACGCCTTCGCATACCTCATCGGTGAGGCATAACGGCGGTTGATTTGGGGGTGCCGATCGCCCTCCCTGGAAATGCTGATCGACGAACGGATAGTGAGTCCCGACGACCATGCGGCCTATGCCGAGGCTGTTGGCCACAACGGGTTTTTTGGCCCGAACGCCTGGTAGATGAAACACGCGCTAAACGCCGAGGCAGCCACGGCCGTGACGGGAGGATGCCAGCGCTGTTTCTCGGGACGCGCGATGATGTGACTTGCGAAACAATGACCTTGCACCTGGCCGAGCGGATGGCAGTATATTGCCGTGACCTTACCGTCGTGGTGGTCGACACGGGGCATTGGACTGCGGCTCGGGTGCCTGGGGTTTGGCTGAATTAACCGTGCTTCAGGGCGTGCCGAGCTATTTTCACCATCACCGATGGTAGGCCGGCTCGGCCGAGATTGGCGATCGGGTGCCAGTTCCCGCGAGATCGATTGTCCATGGTCTCTATCCGTCCAGCCAGCACTCGTAACTCAAGATGAAAATGCGTGAACGTGTGGCGGATGACGCCGGGGAGTTCCCGCCATTCGGCTTCCAACGGGGCGTCGGCGACCGCGTATTCCCCCAAAATCGCGGCTTCTGACCATTCGGTTGAAGGGATCTCCATCATTCCCCCCAACAAACCGCTCGAGGGCCGGCGGCGTAAAAAGACGTCGCGATCCTCGTTAAGGCACCAAAACGCGGTGCCAAGGCGCGTTGGTTTGGTTCTTTTTGGCGATTTGTGCGGCAGAGCCGCCGCGGTCCCGGCGATCCGTCCGGCACAGGCCCCGCTCCAGGGGCAGATCATGCATTTTGGGTTGCG
Organism: Alphaproteobacteria bacterium; assembly: GCA_028822575.1. The sequence continues at coordinate 2,201 of JAPKDN010000280.1, forward strand.
CGGGGTGCAGACTGTCGCCCCCAGATCCATCACTGCCTGCGCATAATCGCCGGGCCTTTCCTTGGGCGTTAGCTTTTCGGCAAGCTCCCGCAAAAGCGGTTTAGAGCCCGGCATCGGCTCCTCGACGGCGTGGAGCCGCGCCATCACCCGCTCGAAATTACCGTCCACGGGCGTTGTCGGCTGGTTGAAGGCGATGGCGCCGACCGCGGCGGCGGTATAGACGCCAACCCCCGGAAGTTCCATCAACCCAGTTTGAGATTGGGGGAACCAGCCACCGTGCTGGTTCGCGACCATGACGGCGCATTTGTGCAGGTTGCGGGCTCGCGCGTAATAGCCAAGGCCGGCCCACTCCACCAACACCTCTTCGACCGATGCAGCGGCGAGACCCGCTACCGTCGGCCAGCGCTCCAGGAACCTTTGAAAATAGGGACCTACCGTGACCACGGTGGTTTGCTGAAGCATGATCTCGCTCAACCACACGCGATAGGGATCGGCTGTCTCGCCGGGCGCGGCGCGCCAGGGAAGATGACGGCGGTTGCGATCATACCAGGCGAGCAGATCAACGGGCAGGCGGTGGGCTTTGGCGGCGGAAAGAGGTGTGACCATGGCGTGACCCTAACGTGCCTTGCCCAAAAGGAAAGAGGCCTAAAGAAGATCGAAAATATAGCAGCGCAAGGCTGGCAGCGCTGCTAAGCTGGGACCTCAACTGAATAGGTCCGGACATAATGGTGGTCGACCATAAGGCGTTCAGGGATCCTGGTGGGCGCAAGCCTGGTCTGCGCATGCTTGGGGTAACAGTTCCCAAGCTTACCGATAAAATTCTGCGCAAACGCGGTTTTGTCGAAGCGGCCATCGTACGCCGGTGGGGCAGCATTGTCGGCGAGGACCTCGCGGGCTGCTGTGCTCCCGATCGGGTAGCTTTTCCCAGAGATCGTCGCGTGGGAGCAACCTTGCATCTCGTCGTACCGGGCGCCCGGGCGCTTGAATTGCAGCATTTGGAGCCGGTGCTTCTCGAGCGGATCAATACCGTTTTTGGTTACGACGCCGTGACCAGGATCGCGATTCGCCAGGGCCCACTGCCCGAGACGAGAAAAAACACGTGGCCGTTGGCCCGGCCCCTAGACAACGAAGAAGAGCGTTGGATTGTCGAGCAAGTCACCGAGTTCCAAGACCAAGATCTGAAGAGTGCTCTACAGGCCCTTGGTCGCGCCGTACTTTCCAAAAAATAATCGGTGTCTCTCATATTATGCGCTGGCGTGGCCGATATCCGATCCGGTGCCTAGATGTCGCCATGTTTCAAATCCAGACTAGACTACTGGTTGCGGGGCTCGATAACCCTGCCTATTATACACAATATATAGTGGATTGGAGTTCGGTGTGCGGCGTAGAACACTAAATTTGGCGATTGGTGCTTTTTTGACGGTACCCGCCTTGACGATGGCCGGGAGCTCGTCTGCAGTGGCGCAGACTGAGGTTAACCTGGCTGCCGCGCTGGCGCCCAGGACTATCGGCAGCATGGATGCCAAGGTCGTTCTGGTCGAGTATTTCTCGCTCACCTGCTCGCATTGCGCGCAGTTTCACGCCGAGACCTATCCCAAGCTAAAGGAAAAATATATCGAAACCGGGAAAGTTCGGATGGAGTTTCGGGACTTTCCGCTCGATCAGTGGGCCCTGCGCGCCGCCGCCTTGGCTCGCTGTGTGCCCGCGAAACACTATTCGGCGATGATTGATGTCTTGATGAAGCAACAGGCGTCCTGGGCCCGCGCCCCGGATCCCCTGGACGCGCTTTTGCGGATTGGCCAGCTCGCCGGTCTGAATCGCGACGCCGCACGAGCCTGCATGACAAACGCTAAGCTGCTCGACGGTATCATCGCCTCGCGTCTTGAAGGCAGCAAGAAACATGAGGTGGAGTCGACCCCTTCCTTCCTGCTTGATGGCGAGAAGGTGCGTGCCTACACCTTCGAGGAGTTTGAGGAACTGCTCGACGGATTGGCCGCCTAGCGCTGATCAACTGGGAAGGAATAGCACCTCTTGCAATTCAACCGTCTGAGACTCAGTGGCTTTAAGTCCTTCGTTGACGCCGCCGAAATAGATATAGCCAGTGGCTTGACCGGGGTGGTCGGTCCGAACGGTTGCGGTAAGTCGAATCTGGTCGAGGCATTGCGTTGGGTCATGGGCGAGACCTCCGCCAAGCGCATGCGTGGCGGAGAAATGGACGACGTAATTTTCGGCGGCTCCTCGGCCCGACCGGCACGCAATATCGCCGAGGTTTCGCTGCTTGTTGATAATTCCGAACGGACAGCGCCGGCTTCGATGAACAATGCGCCGGAACTCAACATCACCCGCCGAATCGAGCGCACCAAAGGCTCAAACTATCGGGTGAACGGCCAGGACGTGCGCAGCCGGGACGTTCAGCTTTTGTTTGCCGACGCGGGGACTGGCGCTCGTTCTGCGGGTATTGTCAGCCAAGGCCGGATCGGCGCGATCATTAACGCCAAGCCCTCGGAACGCCGGATTATCCTGGAGGAGGCGGCGAATATTCGAGGGCTGCACACCCGTCGCCACGAGGCGGAACTGCGGTTGAAAGCTGCGGAAACCAATTTGGAACGGCTGGAAGATGTGGTGAAGGCACTGCAAACCCAGCTGAACGGGCTGCGACAACAGGCCCGTCAGGCGGCCCGTTACCGTACCGTGAGCGAGCAAATCCGCCGCGCCGAATCCGTCCTGCTGCACGGACGTTGGCGCCTGGCTATGGAAGAGCGCCTCGTTGTCGCGGTGACATTGCGTGATGCTGAGGCTGCGGTTGGCGAGGCGACGGGGGCCGCGGCGAGGGAGTCGGCAAGACAAGCAGATATCGCGGCCAAGATGCCTGGTCTTCGGCAGACGGAGACCGAA
>JAPKDN010000281.1 GCA_028822575.1 Alphaproteobacteria bacterium
GAGTTCGGACAGTCAGGAGATCTGCCGGATCTATATCGATCCTACCGTATCGACGCCGAGGCGATCATCGACATGGCGGCCAGCGCCTGCGTGGATGCCGCACGGGCGGCTTAAAGGGGTGGAGCTCTTTATAGGAAAAGCTCTGCTGTCGCGGTCCGCGGTGCGCTGGAACTATGGGTGTAATCTTATTGAATGGTGCCAAGCCGGAAAGTGAACGAAAACAGGAACCAAACCATGACATCCGATCTTAAAGGCAAGACCGCCATCGTTACGGGAGCCGGCCGGGGGCTGGGCAGGAATATGCCCAGAAGTTCGCGGCGGCGGGCGCCAACGTCGTGGCGGGCGACGTGCTGGATTGTGCCGACACGGTTGCGGCGATCAAGGAGACTGGTGGCGACGCGATCTCGGTTCTTCTCGACGTGCGCAACCAGGTGAGCTGCGATAACATGGTTGAACAGGCGATAGCGTCGTTTGGGCGCATAGACGTGTTGTTCAATAACGCGGCGCTATACGGTTCGCTCAACGGCAGGTGCTTCGACAGGTTGCCGGAGCTCGATTGGAACGACTGTATGGATGTCAACGGCATCTGGCGCTGTTGCAAGGCGGTGATCGCGCCAATGCAGGCCCAGAAATCGGTCTCGATCATCAACATTTCCTCGCTCGCCGCTGTCGCGGGGCTGCCTTACTAGGCTGCATTACTCGACCTCCAAGGCGGCGGTGATCGGTATGACCTGTTCGCTGGCGCGCGAGTTGGGCCGTGATTGGATCCGGGTCAACGCGATCGGCCCATCAGCGGTTGTGACGGAGGGTACCAGAGAGTTCTTTGGTGATCGACCTGAAAATATCGCTGGCGTGATCGCTGATGGCCAATCGTTGAAGCGCAACCTGCAGCCCGAGGATCTGTCCGGCACGGTGCTGTATCTGGCTAGCGCCGCCTCGAAATTCGTCACTGGCCAGACAATCATGGTCGATGGCGGCACGGTCTTCCTCTAGTATGGGAAATCGAAATAGAGAATATATGGGCCCGCCGTGGTGGCTCTATCCAGTTCATGACCATAATGAGCCGGTCCTTGCATCGTTTCGAAAAGGCCGTCGCTGAGGCGGTCGGAGCGCAACTATCTGAAATTGATTTCAGGGCCGCCGAGTAAGGAGTTAAAGATGACCGTTACCCATGACTATTCCGGCCGCGCGGCGGTGATCACTGGCGGTGCCCGGGGCATCGGCCTCGCCGCCGCCCAGCGCATCTATTCCAGTGGTGGCAAGGTCTCGCTTTGGGACATCGACGCGACCGGTCTGGCCGAGGTGGCCGCGACCTTCGGCGGTGGCGTCGACACCCAGGTCGTCGATATCACCAACTGGGAATCGGTCGGGTCCGCAGCCAAGGCCAGCCATGCGGCGATGGGCCGCCTGGACATCCTGGTCAACAGCGCCGGTGTCGCGGGCGCGAATCATATGACCTGGGAATACCCGGTCGAGGAGTGGACCAAGGTCATCGATATCGACCTCAACGGCACCTTCATGACCTGCCGCGCTGCGGTACCCTTCATGCGCGAGCAGAATTATGGCCGGATCATCAACATCGCTTCAATCGCCGGTAAGGAAGGCAATCCCACGGCGTCGCCCTACAGCGCCGCCAAAGCCGGTGTCATCGGCTTCACCAAGTCGCTGGGCAAGGAGCTGGCCAACATGCCGATCACGGTGAACTGCATCACTCCGGCGGCAGTACGCACCGAGATCTTTGACCAGATCAGCCAGGCGCATATCGACTTCATGCTCTCCAAGATCCCGATGAACCGTTTCGGCTTGGTCGAGGAGATTGCCAGCCTGATTGCCTGGCTTGCATCTGAGGAATGCTCGTTCAGCACCGGTGCGGTGTTCGACATATCAGGTGGGCGGGCGACCTATTGAGCCCCAAGACCTTGTCATGAGCGAGGAAGCCGCCGTCCTGTTCGCGAATGATGCGTTCTATAACGCGTTTACCACCCGTGACCTGGAGGCGCTTGGGGCGCTTTGGTCGCGGGAGGCACCGGTGGTGTGCGTGCATCCGGGCTGGGCGCCGCTGGAGGGTTATGAGGCGGTGATGGAGAGCTGGGCCAATATCATCTCCGGGCCGGGCTCGCCGGCAATTTCCTGCCAGGGCGCCAAGGCGCATTTCCTGTCTGATGATTTCTGTTCCGTGACCTGTTACGAGCTGATCGGTGAGGGGGCTTTGGTTGCCACGAACATGTTCGTCAAGGAGGCCATAGGCTGGCTTCTGGTGCATCACCAGGCTTCGCCCGCCGCCAGACCTCCGGCGCCAGATGCTGGCGTGGGGCGACGGTTGCAATAAGCCGGCGAGGCTGGTTTAGGCTGGGCAATCCCGTCAAGACGTAGCTATACCGGAACCATTTCGGGACCGGGTGCGTATTTCCTTGACCGACCATCGACTACCGCGACGCCACGACGCATCCACGCGGGTCTTCCAGGCTTGCCCGGTGGATGGCGCGCCGCTATCGTCCACCGCACCCCGTTTCAGAGAGATTGATCATGGCGCGCTCCCCGCTTCCCTCCGCCAATTGGAGTTACCCAACCCAGGTCCGTTTTGGCATCGAGCGGATCTCGGAGCTTGCGCAATGCTGCGCCGAACTTGGCATTCAGCGGCCCCTGGTCGTCACCGATATTGGCTTGGCTAAACTTGCGATGATAAACGCGATCCTGACCGCGCTGCGTGATACCGGGATGGCCGCATCGCTTTATTCCGGGGTCAAGAGCAACCCGGTCGGCCAGAACGTCCTGGATGGCGTCGACGCGTTTCGCGATGGCGGCCATGACGGAGTGATCGCGGTGGGCGGGGGCTCGGCGATGGACGCCGGCAAGGTGATCGCCATGTTCCAGGGGCAATCCAAGCCGTTGTTTGATCTTGGCGTGCACGCTGAGGGTGGCGGCGGGATGGACCCGGCGGGCATATCACCGATCATCGCCGTGCCTACCACCGCCGGGACTGGCTCCGAGACCGGACGCGGTGGGTTGATCACCGAGGAGGCAACGGAGACCAAGCGGATCTTCGCCCACCCCAAGATGATGCCCGGTATCGTGATCGAGGACCCGACCCTGTGCGTTGGGTTGCCGGGTGATCTGACATCTTGGACCGGGATCGATGCGCTGGCCCATTGTTTCGAGGCGCTTTGCGCGCCCGGCGTTCATCCCATGGCCGACGGCATCGCCATCGAGGGCATGCGGCTGGTGAAGGAATATCTCCCCCGTGCGGTCGAGGACGGCGGAGATCTGGAAGCGCGTGGCTATATGCTGGCGGCGGCCTCGATGGGCTCGACGGCGTTTCAAAAAGGCCTCGGCGCGATCCACTCCCTCAGCCACACCATCGGCTCGCTCTATGACACGCATCATGGACTGACCAACGCGGTCTATTTCCCCTATGTCATGGACTACAACCGGGCCGAGATTTCGGAAAAGATGGACCGGCTGTCCGCCTATCTTGGCCTTTCTAAGCCCGGTTACACGGGGGTCATGGATTGGGTCCTGGAGACCCGGAACACCTATCGGATACCGCACACGGTGGCCGAGATGGATATCGACGATTCTGATGTGGATCGGATCGCCGCCATATCCGCCGCCGACCCGACGGCGCCGACTAACCCGGTGATGCTCGATGCCGATGGCGCCCGGCGGATCTTCCTGGCGTCCCTGGAAGGCCGGATCGGTTAGAAGAGCGTTAGTTTGGCGCGCCTTGGCGGTTTCCCTTTAGGCAAACCTAAGCTTGTGACCAACGCCTAAGCGTTCCGCCCTGGCCGGTTCTAATAATTCGTCAAATACTCGCCTCAAGCTTATTCAAGCCTCACCATTCTTTGGCAAAGTTGGGTATGCAGCGAAATCACTTCACGACTGGGCTTGGTGTGAGCGATGGGGCGATGACCATTATAATTGAGACTCGCGAGGATTTCACCCTCGACGCATATGCGAGGATCGCTTGGGCCCGAGAAAGTACTCTCTTCGGTGACACCGCGATGACCCGGATGAACGAGCCGCGGGCTGCCTTTATGATGTTGATCGACCAGGATCCGGACGTGATGATTTATGGCGTGACCTCGGGCTATGGCCAGCGTGCTTTACGCCGGAGTAGCGACGGGCCCACGCCGCCCGCCCGCCTAGGGCCGCGCCTTAGAGATCCTGGCGCTCGCGCAGCTGTTTCTGCCGGTCGCCGAGGCCATGGGTTTGCGAGAAAAGGACGCGCTGTGTCTGATAAACGATGCGCCCTGCGCGGCCGCCGTGCTGGCCGATGCGGCATTGTCGTCCCGTCGACGTATCGTGATCGCGACAGAGATTTTGCCCTGTCCACTGAGGCATTTGTCGCACCTCTTGACCACTATGACAGCGCTCTTGAAGCTCTTTGGGGCGATGCGGAGAAAACCTGCGCGCTGGAACCCTTGCTAGGGTTGTTGGACGGTGGAGCCAGTAAGAGGCGTCCTTATCAGGCGCCGGTCAGCTTTGGGATTGTTCCGCGCTTGCTCGGGCGGGCGCTGCGGGCTGCTGCGGCGGTGGCGGAAATAGCGGTTCGAACGCTGCGATCGATCACTGATAATCCGGTCTTTTTAATCCTGGGTTCTGCGTGTCCCCTGGGCCGTGCTCTTAGCACTTGTGGTTGTCGCAACGCTGCCGCTGCTCCGGCGCTGGACGAACTCACGGCCTGCTGCGCCGATCTGGCCCTACGGGCCGAACGTCAGATGGCGAAAATTCTGGAGGGCCAGGTCCCGGGCCTACCGGATCAACTCGCAACCGGGTTGGGCGATGGACGTTATTTTAGCACCCTGCGAATGGCCGCCGTGGGTTTCGGCGATGGAGCCTGGCACGCGGCGCAACGTACCTTCTTTCCCGGACCTAAATCCGGAGGTTATGGTCAGAATGATGTCGCCAGCAATGCGATCCCGGCCTGGAACAAACACGAAGCCGCCGGATCGGCGTTCGATGCCTGCCTTGCTGTGCTCGGCGCAATTTCCAGCCAAGCGCTGTTCGCCACCGATAAGAATGCGCCGCTGGCACTGGAGGAGACCCTGGTCGACATATGCGGCGTTCTTACGCCAAATCGAGGAG
>JAPKDN010000282.1 GCA_028822575.1 Alphaproteobacteria bacterium
TCAATAGGTTATAATTGATTTTTGACTAATTTAAATATAACTATAAAGTGAATGATTTCACACTAAGTTCGACACGTTAGCCCTTGGAATTTAAGTTAAATAACTATTTGATCAATTTTTTTGCAAGTAGGCAAGGCTCCTTTCGGAAAACTGGTTTAAGTTGATTTATTGGCTGAAAATGCTTGTGGCGGCGCCCATCTTGGATTTAGCTGGCGCTACCAATCGGGTCCTCGCGGACGGATTGAAGATCCTGTTTACCCCAGGAGGCGATTTACATTTTCCGTCCGATTAACTTTTTGCTGTGTGTGATCCTAGCTGGTGTTTCCTTCGTCGTTTGGGCCACTGCTTGGGCAGCCGCGCCCGTCGCGCGCCATTCGGCTGGGGAATTCGTGATCTTGGATCCGTGGAAGCTTGATAGCGATATATCAATTCCAAAATTGTTAACGCCATCGGATCTGGTGAAATATCAGCGGATCTTCAAGCTCCAGAAATCGGGGAAATGGGCTGAATCAGCCAAGATTATCGAAACGTTGGAAGATCAAATCCTTTTGGGCCACGCGCAGGCTCAAAAGTATCTGCATCCGACCAAGTATCGTTCGCGATACCCCGAATTGTTGCTCTGGTTGCAAGAAAAAAACGATCACCCCCAGGCTTTTCGACTTTATAAATTAGCGATCAAACGGAAAATAATGGGTTGGAAATCTCCGCCTAGACCCCGCGGGAGAATGCTTGTTGGAAACGGACCCACGCCTGCGGGGCTTGGTCCCAGTAAATATAAATCGCCTCGGAAACGCTCGCCCGAGACGAAGCGCGCGGTGTCAGCTCTGAAAGGTCAAATTCGCCGCCTTATCGGCAAGGGTTGGCCGACTGGCGCCTATCGGAAACTCAAGACGGCAGACGCGCGACAGCTGCTGGACTTGGTGGAAGTCGCCGTTGCGCGCGCGGAGATCGCACACGGATACTTCGTGTTCGGGAAAGATACTCTCGCCCTTGAACTGGCGGAGAACAGCATGGCAGAATCGCCGGCTGCGATACCGGTCGCGGCTTGGACCGGAGGCCTCGCCGCGTGGCGTTTGGGGCTTATCGATCGCGCGGGAGGCCATTTCGAGGTTCTGGCGGCCTGGTTGGAAGCTGGTCCGGCGGCGCGGGCCGCTGGCGCCTTTTGGGCCTCACGCGCCCATCTCGCGGCGCGGCGGCCAAGTGAAGCGACCAAATGGCTTGCCCAGGCGGCGACGGTCCCTGGCACTTTCTATGGACTACTGGCCAGGCGGGCGCTTGGGGTCGATATGCCCTTGGACTGGAGTTTGCCTCGTTTGAATAAAATAAATATCGATGAACTCCTTACCATTCCAGGAATGCGACGCGGATTCGCTTTGTTACAGCTTGGCATGAAGTCGCAAGCGGCCTGGGAATTTCGCCGCCAATTCTTAACCCTGCCCGACCAATTGCGCCCGATGGTCATGACCATCGCGGCCAATTATGGCCTGCCGGGCCTATCGATGCGGGCTGCGGGTGTACTCAAGGTTGAGGGCCATCGAAGTTATTATGGTGCGTTGTTCCCGGTCCCGGACTGGGCTTTGCCAGACGATTTGAAAATCGATCCGTCGTTACTTTACGCGATCGCGCGCCAAGAGAGCCATTTCGATCCAGACGCCAAAAGCCGCAGAGGCGCGCGCGGCCTCATGCAGCTAATGCCGCGAACTGCCGCCTTCGTGGGCGAGGACCGGTCTCTGCGCAGCCGGGCTGGACGCAAGGCTTTGTTCGATCCGGCGGTCAATATCGCGCTTGGTGGCCGGTATGTCCGTCATTTGATGGAGGACAAGGGGGTGAGAACGGATCTTTTCAAAATGCTCGCGGCGTATAACGCTGGTCCAGGAACCCTTCGAAAATGGGAACGCGAAGTGAATTACAAGGACGATCCACTGTTTTTTATCGAGGCTATCCCCTCCCGTGAGACCCGTAACTTCATCGAGGATGTACTGAGGAACCTATGGATGTACAGATTGCAGCGCGGAGAGCCGGTGCCGAGCCTGGACCGGGCGGCTTCGGGGTCTTGGCCGCGCTATGAATCGGTGGATGGTCAAATCTCGCGGGGGTACAGCGATGCCCGGAATTGATGAAACAAAAGAGTTTGTCGCTGTAAATATAGCGGTTCTGACCGTGTCGGATACCAGAACCCCTGCGGATGATCGATCTGGCGATACCTTGGTTAGTCGTTTGGAGGGTGGCGGTCATGTCTTGGCGGCACGGACGATCGTCAAAGATGAGGTGGTGGAGATTGCTGGGCAATTGCGTCGCTGGGTCGCGGACCCCGGCATTGATGTGGTGATTTCAACCGGTGGGACCGGCGTGACGGGCCGTGACGTAACACCGGAAGCGTTCAAAACGGTTTTCGAGAAAGAGATAGAAGGCTTTGGCGAGCTGTTTCGATGGATGAGTTTCCAGAAGATTGGCACATCGACCATCCAGTCCCGCGCTATCGCCGGCGTTGCCGGGGGTACCTATCTTTTCGCGTTGCCTGGTTCCACGGGCGCCTGCAAGGACGCGTGGGATGATATTCTGCGTAATCAGCTCGATATACGATTCGGTCCGTGCAATTTTGTGGAGATCATGCCGCGCTTGCGCGAGCATGAGTTGTTTGGTCGGGCATCCTGAGCAGCGCCAGACTTAATCATCTCCGTTCACCAACGAGATCGCTTACTTCGTCGACATCCCGAAGCGTTTCCAACAAAGCCATCTTGGTCCCGATCGGGAAACCGGCGATGGTGTCGGCCATGGCATGCTCGCTCGACCAGCGTATCGAGCCGAACACAGGCGGGGATCTACGTCGTCGCATGCCGATAAGCCAATAACCACCATCGGCCGACGGGCCTAGAACCACGTCGGCCTGCCCCAGGGCGCGAAACGCAGACTGTATGTGTCGCGGTTGGATATCTGGAATGTCGCTGCCAACCAAGACCACGGGTCCTGGGCCAAGCGCGGACATCGCCCGATGCATCCGGGTGCCGAGGTCGCCCTCCACCTGCAAGCATATGTTCCAACCCTTGGGCCAGATACGCGCGCTGCGCGCGGTGTGTGGGGTGATGAACAGATGACGCCGCAACATCGGAGTGCTTTCCAGGCGACGAAGAAGACTCGAGAGTTGGCGCCGGTACCAAAATGTCGCCGCGACCACGCCGAGGCCTTTGGAAAGTCGCCGTTTAACCCGGCCAATCCGGGGTTCTCGCGCAAAAACGATCAAGTGGTTCTGTCGACTCATCCGGTCTATCCGTAAAGCTTCACGATCCAACGCGGCGGAACACGCAGGAAATAGAGTGTAAGACACGCGAAATTCTGGGCCATCCGCGCCAGGTATCCGAAACGCCGGTAGCGCGCCGCCGAGGTTACCGCCTGGACGTCGAAAAGTGCCATTCGGGCCATGCCAACCCGTCGCACCATCTCCACATCTTCCATCAAGGGTAAGGGTTTGTAGCCGCCGAGACGGGAGTAAAAACGCCGATGGATGAGCAGGCCTTGATCGCCATAGGGGAGCCCAAACCAGTTGTTGCGAAGCCGAACCAGGCGTTCGAGCCGGCGAGCCGCCAGCGAGTCATCGTCAAGAGCGAAGGAAAAGACCGCCGCGCGGTCCCGGTTGCGCTCATTCGAGACAAAAACCATCACGGTGGCGTCCCAACCACGCTCCAGCACCGTGTCGGCGTGCAGGAACATGATCCATTCTCCCTTAGTGGCCTTGGCGCCGGCGATCAATTGCGGGCCTCGGCCTCGGTCGGCGGTGATCACGCGGGCGCCGTATTGTTCGGCGATTGCGGCGGTTTGGTCGGCTGACCCACAATCCGAAATCACGATGTCCAGATCGATCCCGCGACTTTCCGCCATGCCCAATGCCCCAAGGGTCGCTGGGAGATGCTCGGCGGCGTTTAGCGTTGGGATAACAATTGACAGGTTGAGCCTCCGGGCGCGTTGGCGACCATTGATATGAGCCTTGTCTAGAAGGCCGCTTGGGCGATCACCAGACGTGGGCATGGGGGATTGGCGCTGTTTCATTTTCGCGCCTTCCCGGGTCGGGCCCGAATCATGTTAAACAGGAAAACCGTTGTTACTTGGGCCGACATGGATGTCTGGATGACCACGCCCGTTAACCTTTCCCGCTTGTGCGTCGAACTCAAGAGCCGACCGCTGTTCTGGGGTATCCGTGAGGACGACTTGGAACGGCTACCCGACAAAGGCTTGGCGCATGATCATGTTCGGATCAAGGATCTTCGTGTCCATGGGCGGCGGCCGCTGGTAAGATTACCGCGATTGAGCCAATTCGGCCTCGACCCGGAGAGTAATCTCGCCTACCAGGCCACTTGTTTCGAGCGGGCGAGCGTTAGTGGTCGCGTGCCTTTCCTCATAGACCGTATCGAGCCTGGCGGCGCCTTGCCGATGGGCGCGCTTATTGTTGCCGAGGTTGAAGGGCGCCCCGTGCGCCTGCCTCGCGATCTCCGGGGCATGGCGGAATGTTTTGCGCGGGTTCATTTGCTGGCCGTTCCCAGCACCGACGGCCGACACCCATTGGCGAGCCATCAGGACCCGGTATTGGGCGTCATGGATTTTATCGAGGCCCAAGCCCCGTTTATCGAGGTGTCCGCGCGCGATCCTGAGGCTATACGGCTTTTAGCTGAGGAGCTCGATTGGGCCCGTCGGTTCGCAGCTGAACACGTGGGCTCTCACCCTCCAGCGAGGCTTTGTTTAACCGATACCCAGCCCGGTAATTTCATCACCGACACCGATGGCCAAGGTCACTTCATTGATCTTGAAAAAGCGCTATATGGCTCACCTGCGGTGGATCTTGGTCACGCGACGGTGCTGACCTCAACCTTGTGGGATATTGACGTTCAAGCGGATCTTTCCTTCGACGATATCCGTCAGTTTTATGCTGACTATCTGGATTTTCTCCCTCGCCACGCGGCCGACGGGCTGCGCCCCTGGTTATTACCGATGCGTCGGTTGACCTGGCTTCGGTCAACCACCTGGAGCTGTAAATGGTATGCCGAACAACATCGCGA
>JAPKDN010000283.1 GCA_028822575.1 Alphaproteobacteria bacterium
ACCGTGGCCGCGATCCGCATGCAGGGCGGTTGGCGTGGCGTGCGCGTCGTCGACTGGCGACGCCAAATCACCCGGGGTCTCAATATCGCCCTGACGGGTCTGTGTTTCATGTTCGCCTTGAAACAGGTGCCGTTGGCGAACATGACCGCGATGGTTTTCCTGTCGCCTTTGATCCTGACCGCGCTTGCCCCCTACTTCCTAGGCGAGCGAGTCGGCTGGCGCCGCCGCATTGCCGTGGTGGTCGGGTTTTGCGGCGTACTGTTCATCATCAACCCGAGCGGCGACGGCCCGCTATGGCCACTGCTGCTCGCCGCCAGCGTCCCATGTCTCACCAGCATGCGCGATATACTGACCCGCAAGCTTGGCCAAACCGATTCTGCCACCGCGATGGTCCTGATCTCAACGTCCTTCACCGTCGCGGCTGGCGCGGCGCTGTTGCCGCTCGGCTGGGTCACGCCGGATTGGCGGGGGCTGGCGTTGTTTGCGCTGACCGGCTGTCTGCAGGGCGTTGCTCAGTTCCTGACGGCCTATGCGTTTGTCTACGGCGAGGCGGTCGTGATCACGCCGTTCCGCTATTTCATGCTGCTTTGGGCGACGTTATACGGCTACCTGTTCTTCGCCCACATCCCCGAAATCGAAACCTATATAGGCGCGGCGATCGTCAGTGCGGCGGGTCTCTACATTTTCTTCCGGGAGCGGTGGCTTTCGAACACGTGACGCCGATGGTCGGTTCGGCGGGTCAATCGGCAAACGGTGCTCCGGCGTTGTAAGGCAAATCCTATTCCCTGAACCGCTCTAGCACGTTGTTGATCATCCGAGAGATGCTGTTCTTATAGCCCTGATGCGAGAGGCTCCCGCAAAAGGTGATGGAACCGACCGAGAACACCGCGCCGCCATTGGGCGTCTCGAAATAGGTGATATCGGCGCGGATCAACTTGTTATGTGGGACGCCGGTGACGGTATTGCGTTGCGAGAGTTGATCTTCCAGCACAGCGATGAAGCTTGTTTGATGGTTCTCCGAGGCTGCGATCACCACTGCGGTCTCGGGCGTGCCGAGGCGGATGTCGGCTCGGTCCAGCTCGAAACCCGCCGCGCCACCACCGGACAGGCCAAAATTTCCAAGAACGCCCTCGTTAATCCCCTCCAGTATCCAAGAGGCTTGCGGATCGTCCCCGCCTTCGGTGCGCCGGAAATACGAGCCCTCGAAAGCGCCCTGCGAGGAGAAACCGACACCGGCGAGCTGTTGTGGCGCCCGGCCATTGCGGCGCCAGAGACCGCCATATTGGGCATCGAAGGCGTTGTAGTACTCGCCCGGTTCCGCTGCCCAGGCGCGGATGCCGCCCTCGGCCCGGCGGATCTCAAGCGCGCCCGGCCAATCATCGCTTCTCGCCACGCGCCAATAGAAGCCGTTTCCGCCCATATACATCAGTCGGCCGCCGCGCTGGTGGGTGTATTCCATCAACGCATCTAGGGTGCCTTTGGTGTGATACTCGGGATGCGATCCGGTCAGCAGCACCTTGTATGGCGCAATCAGCTCCGCGCCTTCATCATCTAAGTCCTCGTCGGTAATGATGTCGACGCCATGACCCATCGCGTCGAGCCAGTCTATCAGGTGGGTGTCCGCCGGAAAGTGTCTGAGGCCTGAGCCGTAGGGATCATCGAAGGTCAAAAAGTTGTGCCGCATGGTCATGATTGGGCGAAGGCGTGAGGAATAGCCGACGCCGCTGCCATCATGGTGCAGATTATAAGTCGAGTGCGCGTAATCGGAATGATCGTCGGGCAGGTATTGGGCCGCGCCCCAGCGCTTCCCCCGCTCGCGGAATTTGTGGTCGGAGACGTCGCGTTTGTGGTTAGCGTAGACCTGATAGGTAAAGGTTGAGGCCAGGAACACCGCGTCGCTTGTCGGCTTGCCTTTAAGCGGGCGGACATAGAACGGGATCATATCCTCGGCGTGTTGGCATTTGATCCGGCAGCCATAAATTCCCGATGGCATGCCCTGGGGGATCTCAAAGACGAAATCATCCTCCCAACCGCAATCATGCAGATCGTCGTCGTGGAAATGGATCGCCCTGTATTGATCCGGCGCGTGTTTAAAAGACATCTCGGTCCCGTCCCAATTCGAGCCGGTGACCGCGCGGGCGGGAAGGTTGACGACGCTTGCCGCCAGCGGCGCCGCCTTGCCGACGGCGTGAACGCGCGTATTGGAGAAATCGCGACCAAAATTCATGGCGACCAAGATGGTGTGGGGCGCCGCGACCGCAGGAAAGGCTTTCATCGCATCGTGATCCACCGTTGCGGCGATCAACGGGTCCTCGATCTTGCCATTGAAGTGATGGTGGAGCTCCCGTCCCGAGCGCGCCGCGATGAGAAGAGGGGTTTTGGTGTCGATCGTCGCCGTTTCGCTTAGCATATGCGTCGCCGTACCAGTGTCATCGAGACCGTGCTCCGGTTTCAGCGGCTCTTGGCTGACGGTGATGGCGCCGGTCGCCGGTTCGTGACTGGCATGGACGCGGTACCATTTATGCCGGCGCATCCGCTTGCCTACCGACACTTTTGCCTCTCCGCCAGAACCGCTGCCAACGGTAAAAGACGCCCCCTCCGGCCCAATCTCCAAGGCGAAGCCCGCGCCAGCCTCCTGGTCCCATTTCGAGATCACCGCCTGCGGTCCCTTGTCTGGCAACGTCGGCCAGATTGTCGCTGTGACATTGAAGGAGCCAAGCCCATGTAACGCGGGAGTGTCGTCGGCGATCACGTAAGAGCCGAGATGGACGGGCTGAGATCGCGATGGATAAGACCCAGCGATACTTGTCTCCACCGTGCGCAATTTTACTCCCGGCCCGTTGGGATTGGGATCGCCATGAATGATCCGGACCACGTCGACTGCATAGGGCTCACTGAACGTGGAGGAGATCTTGAAGGCGATCTTGCCGCCGGGCGTGGCGGACAGTCGGTCGGTATACCCGGTCAGTGGCAGCATCGTTTGTTTCCCCTCTGTCGACTTCACACCCGTGATAAAGCCGGATTGCAGGTCTGTTTTTTCCCCAGTTACGATATCCCGCGCTAGGCTTTCGTCAACTCGCCGCCGGACTCGCGGCAATGAACATCAGGGGGAGGCTAGCGCATGTCACTTTCCAGCGTTTCTGAGCACGATGCCAGCTCAGAGAAATTCCTGCGCGGAAAATACGCAATCTGTGGGGTCGGTGAGACCTCGTATCGGCGTGGCTCGGAGGAATCGACACGCTCGCTTGCGACCTGGGCGATCTCCAACGCCATGAAGGACGCCGGAATGACGGCAGACAATATAGACGGCATGTTCAGCTATTCGGGCAATGACTCGACGTTTTCACCGTTCGTCGCCGGAGATCTTGGTATCCGGCTCAATTTCTATATGGACGTGCATGGTGGTGGTTCCTCGATCGAGGCGCTGATCGGCATGGCCATGGGGGTGATCGAAGCGGGGATGTGCAAGACCGTGGCGATCTTCCGGGCCATGAATGGTTACTCGGCGGTGCGTATCGGTGGGACCGGCGCCCGCTCCGCCGCGCCGATCACTGGCGATCAGATCCATCACCGGGCCTATGGCTGGCAAAGTGCCGGACAGATGTTTGCGCCTACCTTCCTGCGGCATATGTATGATTATGGCACCACGCCGGAGCAGGTCGCGGCGGTTAAGGTGGCGCATTCTAAGCACGCCTCGAACAACCCCAAGGCCTATTACAAGAAACGAAACACGGTCGAGGAGGTGGTCAACTCGAGGATCATCTGCAAGCCGCTGCACCTTCTGGATTGCTGTGTTGAGACCGATAACGCGACTTGCATCATCGTCACCCGGGTCGAGCGTGCTCGCGACTGTCCGCATCTGCCGGCGGTAATTCAGTCCGTTGTCGGTCGCTGCTGCAAGCCACGCAGCGATATGCATTATCAGCATGGTCCGATTTCCACTGTTGCCGGGCACTATGCCAAGGAAATCTTGTGGCCGAACGCTGGCGTTAACCCTGAGGATGTGGATGTTACCGGGTCCTATGACGCGTTTACCTTCACCACCATGCTTCAGCTGGAAGATTACGGCTTTTGCAAGAAGGGTGACGGTGGAGACTATGTCTCCAACGGGGCCATCGAGCTTGGAGGCCGGCGCCCGAACAATACGTCTGGCGGCCATCTCTGTGAGGGTTATACCCACGGCATGAACATGGTGATCGAGAACACGCGGCAGCTACGTGGCGAGGTTGATGACAGTTGCCCGATAGGGCCGGATGGAAAGCGCCAGCACACCCATGACTACCGCGAGGGTGGGTGCCGGCAGGTCAATGGGGCGGAAGTGACCGCCAATCTTGGTTGGGCGATGCCTGGAACTGGCTCGGCCATGGTCATGGCCAAGGATCACGGGTAAGGGGGGGCGGACCATGCCAATTCAGGGCGACTACATGGGCATGACGCTCACCATCGAGGATCTTGACGGCGAGAACCGAGATTTTTTTCGACATTGCGCCAATCGGGATTTTCGGCTCCAACGCGGTAAGAAAAGTGGGTTGCTGCGCTATCCGCCAACCACCGCCTGTCCCTGGACCTCGGATCGTACAAGCGAATGGGTGCCCGTTGAAGGCAAGGGCATCGTGCATTCCTATGTCGAGGTGCACCATCCGATCCAACCGGCATTCCGGGAAAAAGTGCCCTATATGATCATCCTCGCAGATCTAGATACCCAGAAGGGGGAGCCCTCGGCTGAGGAGGCGTTGCGGGTGGCCGGCAATCTGATGACCCAGAACGGCGAATTCGCGCCGCCGGAAATGATCAAGCGGGTTGGAATCGGAACTAGGGTGAAACTCGTCTATGTCGACGTGACCGACGAGTTTGCCTTGCCCCATTGGACAATCGACGAGGATTCCGAACAACCAGAAAATCCTTGGCGGTACCCACGGGAGTAAGAAAGATTTCGGTTGCTCTCGATGGGCGCGCGCTGCGGAATGAGCGCCGCTGGTGGGGCGTGCCTGCCGCGGTGGGTCGGGGGCTGCTGCTAGCCGCGTCAGACGGG
>JAPKDN010000284.1 GCA_028822575.1 Alphaproteobacteria bacterium
ACCACTGCTGACACCACTGATTGGTAGAACACAATCATGAAGGGGTGGAGGTTTGCGCCCCGGCGGGACACCCAGACCATATTGACGGCGCAGGCGATCCCCGACGTCAGGCCGATGATTACCCCTCGCGGGTCCAACGCCTCGAACCCGACACCAAGCATCACTGCTAGTCCAGTGAATGACGTCGCTATTGCCACGGTCTTCAGTAAACCCGGGAGTTGACGATCAAGGGCGCTATTGATCAAGGCGACGACGGGTGGATAGACGAAAAAAAGCAGCGCGGCGACGCTTACGGGAATGTATTTGGTAGAGCCGATATTGCCGAAGGCCATATGTGAGAACAGCAAGCCCAGAATTAGCAATAGCGGCCAGGAGCCCTTCGGTGGCTTTAGGGACTGGCCGGTCGCCAGACAGAGCGAGGCCATGAATCCGATCGAGAAAACGGACCGGCAAAGTGCCACGGTGAGTGGCGTCGTGCCGCCATCGAACGCAACCCGTCCCAATGCCACGGCCAGCCCTAGGCCGATTGAGCAGAGAATGGCGCAAATCAAACCTGTTGCGCGGTTACGCGGGCTGGAAAGATCGAGGGTTTGGGAAGTCACGGAATGGAGACCCTTTCGCGGTCGGCACTATAGAGTCGCCGACCAGCGCGTCAATTCTGCTTGATCGAGTCGCTAAATACGGCGATCTTATCGAGGAATTCAGGCGTTTTTATCGAAGAATTCAGAAGGAGTGTTGCCATGCAAATCAACGCTGATCTTAGCCAGCGCGCGGTCGCGATGACCGAGGGTATGGACTGGGTCGACTCGCCGTTGCCGGGTGTGCAACGCCGCATGCTCGATCGTGATGGCGCTGAAGTGGCGCGCGCCACCTCAATCGTCCGCTACGCCCCGAATAGCCATTTCTTGGCCCACACACATGGTGGCGGTGAGGAATTTCTGGTACTTGAAGGGACTTTCTCCGACGAGCATGGCGACTACGGCCCCGGAAGCTATGTTCGTAACCCTCCGGGCTCGAGTCACACGCCCTTCAGCAAGGACGGGTGCACCATATTGGTTAAATTACGCCAGATGAATGACGACGACCAGACGACGGTGCGGATCGATACTGCCAAATCAGAGTTTCAGCTCACTGACAACCCTAGTATCAAGCGCCAAGTTTTATTTGAGAGCGATGCCGAACGCGTAACGTTGGTTGAAATCTCCCCCGGCTGCAGGGTCGCTATGCACATGCATCCAGCTGGTGAAGAGGTCTTCGTCGTCGACGGCGTCCTGGAGGACGAAGGCGGCCGCTATCCAAAGGGGGCTTGGGTGCGTATGCCGGCGGGAAGTTCTCACTCGGCCTGGACGGGGGAAGGCGCCACGCTCTGGGTGAAGACCGGGCATCTGCCGGCTGTGTAGTCCGGATCAGATCAGTTCTTCGGCCCGATCGTTGGTCTCGCCGTAT
Source organism: Alphaproteobacteria bacterium (assembly GCA_028822575.1). The sequence continues at coordinate 1,447 of JAPKDN010000284.1, forward strand.
CGGGAAAGGCTGGGCGGTTTCAAACCCTCGTATAGCTTTGCGATACCGGCGTTGATGTCGCGATTGTTTACCTCGAACAGGGAGTTGCCGGCAAGATCGCTTTCAACCAACAGCGGGCCAAAGCGTTCGACCTCCAAAACCCACATCGCTTGGGCTATACCGAGCTCATCCAGCCAATGCGCATCCCGCACCCGTTTGATCCCGCGCCCGAGCAGCGCGCCGGTGCCATAGCCAACAGTGGTGAGGTACACCGCGCCCACCGGTACGAATAGCGTGCGGTAGTCCTCCTCGGACATGCCGCCCTTGCCGATGATCACCTTGGCGCTGGATACCCGAAACCAATCGGCCATCCATTTGGAGAACCGGAAGCTCGCGGTTGCGGTCACCGCGCCAACATTAAAAGAGCCATCCGCCTCGACCGTCGCCGCCGGCGAGCAATGAAAATTTATATTGCCGAGTGTCGCGAAATCTTCTGGTGGTGCGATGCCGTCGGTGATGATTTTCCTATAGACGCTCTCGCGGGCCGTATAGATCACGCCGTCGATATAGACGACGTTGCCGATTTCCAGGCCCTTGAGCTGCTCCCGCGTGACCGGCGTGGTCAGGCGGACTTCCTTGAGCTTGCCTCCGTTGGTGTCCATTCGACTGTCTCCCGGCGCATGTAGGGGGTGAACCATTTCGGATCGGTGCGATTTTCAACCCGCCCATCCGCATGTATCCGCGCCGTTGCCCGGCGCGACGATAGACAGAAGGCATGCAGGCTCATGGGCATGCCGCCGGTGTGGGTGTAGCCGACCTCGATATGGCAATCGACGACCATGGATTTACCGACAAACCCCATGGCGCCCATGCCGATCGAGTTACCGAGCTCCTTGAGTTCAAGTTCCAACGCGGCGATCTTCGGGTCTGGATTGCGGTCGCCAACCGTGCGTAGACATGCCGCCTGCTTGCCCAGCACCATGGTGATGTCCTTGGAGCCCCCCAAACCGATGCCGACTATCGCTGGCTGGCAGGCGAGACCTCGTTTGCCAAACGAGATCATCCCATCAAGAAAGAACCGCTGGATCCCATCTATCCCGTCACCTGGAAACAGCATCCTGTAGTCGGTCCCAAACAAGCCGCCCTTATGCACGGTGGTGATGTCGATCCAGTCAGCGTCCGGCTCGAAGGAGTATTCGATCTCTGGGGCGTTGATGCCAACATTGTTGTTGTGGTCGGTACGCCACAGGGGATGGACCCGATTCGGACGCAACGGAATATCATGGGTGGCCTGGGCGGTCGCCGAGCGTAGGGCCCGCTCCAAGGCGATGAAGCCACCTTCTATCCGCGCTTCATTGCCGGATTTGACATAATACCGCGGCACCCCGGTATCCGCGCACATGGGGCGACGATCCTCGGTGGCGGCCTCGTAATTCTCCAGCATAGCCCGGAGCACGAAAGACGAAAGATCGCCTTCTTCTTCCGCCGCCATGGCCTTGATACCGGTGAGGTAATCCTCGGGTATATCGATACCGGCCCTGGTTGTAAGGTCATGGGCGGTCGATTCGATCAGGGAACTCTTTATCAAGATTAGCCTCGTCGCCCAGTCGCGTCGTGGATACCATAGTGTAGCGCGAACGGCGGGGAAAGTTAGCCGAGCGTCAACAATTTGATCTGGAACCGAATATGCCGGCTCGACGCGTGATTGTTCTCTTGGTGTGTGTCGTCGCATGGCTGCTCGCCGCCGGTTTGCTTGGGCAAAACCACGTCGAGACGACGCTGAATAACCACCTCCTGAGCCAGACCAGGCAAGCGAGCCTTCTGGCGGATACGATCGCTGCCGAGGTCGGCCGGGAATTCGCTAGATTGAGGAGTCTGGTCAAAATCCTGGCCCAGTCGGAGAAAATTCGGGCGACGTTAGCCTTCGTCGGCTATCAGGAGCCTCTCGTTGATGAGGTGGCGCAGATAAGCCGGCAAGTGGAGCTTGAAAGCAGGATCGACCTCATCGAGCTTAATGCTATGTTGGCGGGGACCGCGGACGACCTCGGGTTGCGACGCATTCAGCTTTTGAATTCTTTGGGAGAGGTGATTGCGAGCAGCCGGTCGACGCGTGGTGAGAGCGATATCGGCTCGGCTCTTTCAGGGGACCGTCTGCACGCGGCCGCGAGCATCGTTGGTTCGGCGGAGGGATTTCACGTCGATGGGGAGAATGTTCCCAGTTACCGCTTCGCCTCGGCGATTGAAATCGATGGCGATGTGATCGGTGTCATGGTGGTCGAGCAGTCCTCGTTTCGAATTGCCCGCCCCCTCATTGGTCACTATCAGCGGGTTTTCATCACTGATGAAAATGGGGTCTCGGTCATCGCCCGTGAGGTGGGTCTGCTCATGGTGGCGGGGCCGGACGCGCGTCTGCATTCCATTACAGCCGACGAAAGGCTTTATCGATACGGCCAGCGGCTGATTGGACAGTTACCATTTTCGTGGGACTGCGAAAGATCTTCGGGGCAGATCCACGGAACGGGTGACGAAGTCCCCTGTGCGTCAGTCACGAGGCCAATCGCGAGCGAGGCCTTGTGGGTCAATGTTCACTGCCCGCTCACGGAATTAGAGGCCTTGCGCCAGACAACTATGCTTGGCGTGGGGTTGATCGCGTTGGTCGGACTTTTGCTTATACTGGTGATTGAACGATATATCGGTTTTGCTCTGTCCACCCGTGCGAAGAACACGTAATCGACGGGCCACTAATCGCCAGTTCGAAGAGCTGATGGAGGCGCGTTCCTGGTTTTTCATGCGAATGCGTCACGAAATACGCACGCCAATCATCGGACTCCTCGGGCCGTTGAAACAACTCGGCTGGTCAAAACTCGATACTGAGCAATCCTGGTTATTGCATGCCGTCCGGAACTCGGCGGGAAGCTTGATCATGCCTATCAATGATGTTTTGAGCTTTTTGATGATCGAGACAGTGTAGCTTGATATTGAGATCCTGGACGTCGGTGTCATCGATGTTCTTGAGCAACATGCCCATTCCCTGGCGCCGATAGTCGCAGAGCGTGGCCTTACCCTGCACCTGCGGATCGACGTGTCGACCCAGGTTCTGTGCTGGGTTGGCCCAAGCGTGGAGAGCGTCCAGCGCCCTGACGCGATGGACGCCATCCGTTTCGCAGTGAGCGATAACGGTACGGGCATGGATGCCGACACGATTGAGTGATTGCTTTCGCCCTTCGCCGAGGTGGGTGAATTCACGATCCAGCGTTTTGATGGCGCCGGTCTGGGGCTGTCAATCTGTAAGGAGTTGGCTGATTTGATGGGTGGTAAGGTCGTGGTCGAGAGCGCATTGGGCGTCGGATCAGTGTTCTTCCTCGACCTGCCAGCAGGTCGAGGTCCCGGCGCCACCCCTTGTTACGCCTCCCATGGGATTTTTTGAGAGGTATTGGCTCTTTATCCACGGTGGGGCGTCAGATTTTTCCAAGGCGGTCCTGGGAAATCTTGCTGGCGCCGAACTAGCCGCGGAAATTGGTGCGGCGGACCTTGTCTTAATCTTGGACGTCAGCGATCCGCCGACCGGAGGTAAACCTAAGTTAGGGCTGTTCATGGGACGCGGG